>NZ_JAHXYO010000015.1:0-129360 GCF_019969905.1 Rahnella sp. GSA61A
CAAACTCTTCAATTAAAAGTTCGATTTGCTTCAACAAGTGAAGCGGTGCTCAGAGATTACTTCGTAATAATTCAACTAAATGAATTACTGCTTGGTCACTCTAAGACTTGATATTTTTTGCCACCGAGGTGGCTGATATCGTCTTGTGAGTGCCCACACAGATTGTCTGATAAATTGTTAAAGAGCAGTGAGTTACGCGCTTTCGCTTGCTAACTCGAGGTGGCGTATATTACGCTTTCCTCATTCAGTGTCAACCGTTTATTTTATCCGGTTGCCGCTGTTTTTAATCTTTCCGACCCGGTCACTTCGTGATGTTGTTCACGTTGTTCCCTGTCGATGGAGCGGCATTATAGGGAGTTCTCAGCAGGCCGCAAGGGCTAATTTCACTTTTCCTACCAAGCGTTCATAAATTCACCAAATGAATAAGTAACACACAAGTAATGCATAAAAAACGGGCTCCGAATGACTCCGGAGCCCGTTATAAGGCCGCTACTTATCTATTTACTGTCTTGCGATGATGTGATCATCTTCCACATCGACAGTAATTGGTTTGCCTGGGATCAGCTTGCCAGACAAGATTTGCTGAGCCAGCGGGTTCTCAATCTCCTGCTGGATGGCACGTTTCAATGGACGCGCACCATAAACCGGGTCAAATCCTGTGTTACCCAGCAGTTCCAGCGCCGCATCGGTCAGCGTTGCCGTGTAGCCGTGTTCTTCTAAGCGTTTATACAAACGTGCCAGCTGGATCTTGGCGATATTCTTAATATGCGCATGACCCAGCGGATGGAACACAACCACTTCATCTATACGGTTGATGAATTCCGGACGGAAGCTGTGTGTGACCACTTCCATTACCGACGCTTTCATCTGCGCATAGCTGGCCTCACCGAAGTGCTGCTGAATAATGTCAGAGCCCAGGTTAGAGGTCATGATGACAACCGTGTTGCGGAAATCAACTGTTCTCCCCTGCCCGTCAGTTAAACGGCCGTCATCCAGCACCTGCAATAAGATGTTGAAGACATCCGGGTGCGCCTTCTCAACTTCATCTAACAAGATGACAGAGTAAGGACGACGACGAACCGCTTCGGTCAGGTAACCCCCTTCCTCATAACCGACATAACCCGGAGGCGCACCGACCAGACGTGAAACGGAGTGTTTTTCCATAAACTCTGACATATCGATGCGAACCATCGCGTCATCGCTGTTAAACAGGAATGTCGCCAGCGCTTTACACAGCTCTGTTTTACCCACACCGGTCGGACCGAGGAACAGGAATGACCCGATCGGACGGTTTGGATCTGACAATCCTGCGCGGCTACGACGAATGGCATTCGATACTGCTTCTACCGCCTCGTTCTGGCCAATCACACGGTTATGAAGTTCTTCTTCCATACGCAGCAGTTTTTCACGTTCACTTTCAAGCATCCGGGCAACCGGAATACCGGTCCAGCGCGCCAGCACGTCGGCAATTTCCACATCTGTCACACGGTTGCGCAGCAGCTTCATGGTTTTACCGTCTGCCTGAGTCGCCGCTGCCAGCTGTTTTTCCAGTTCCGGGATTTTACCGTACTGCAATTCTGACATACGGCCCAGATCGCCAACGCGGCGAGCCTGTTCAAGCGTAATCTTTGCCTGCTCCAGCTCGGCTTTAATATTCTGCGTGCCGGTCAGGGATGCTTTCTCAGCTTTCCACTCTTCTTCCAGCTCAGAATATTCACGCTCTTTCTGGCTCAGTTCGGTTTCCAGCATTTCCAGACGTTTCACACTGGCATCATCAGACTCTTTTTTCAGTGCCTGCTGTTCCAGTTTGAGCTGAATAATACGGCGATCGAGACGGTCCAGAGACTCCGGTTTAGAGTCCATCTGCATACGAATGCTGGATGCCGCTTCATCTATAAGGTCGATTGCTTTATCCGGTAACTGACGATCCGAGATATAACGGTGCGACAGTGTGGCCGCCGCAACGATAGCCGGGTCAGTAATCTGTACATGGTGATGCAGCTCATAGCGTTCTTTCAGACCACGCAAGATAGCGATGGTGTCTTCAACAGAAGGCTCGGCAACAAACACTTTCTGGAAACGACGCTCTAACGCCGCATCCTTCTCGATGAACTGACGATATTCATTTAATGTCGTCGCACCTACACAGTGAAGTTCACCACGCGCCAGAGCCGGTTTCAGCATATTGCCGGCATCCATTGCGCCATCGGCTTTACCCGCACCGACCATGGTATGCAATTCGTCGATAAACAGAATGACGTTGCCTTCCTGTTTAGCCAGATCACTCAGCACGCCTTTCAGACGTTCTTCAAATTCACCGCGATACTTGGCACCGGCAACCAATGCACCCATGTCTAATGAAAGCACACGTTTATTTTTCAGACCTTCCGGCACTTCACCATTAATGATGCGCTGTGCCAGTCCTTCCGCAATCGCGGTTTTACCGACACCTGGCTCACCAATCAGCACCGGGTTATTTTTGGTACGACGTTGCAGAACCTGAATAGTCCGGCGAATTTCTTCATCACGACCGATGACCGGATCCAGTTTGCCCTGCTCGGCACGTTCGGTCAGATCGATAGTGAATTTTTTTAATGCCTGACGCTGGTCTTCGGCATTCTGGTCATCCACTTTCTCACCCCCACGCATTTGATCGATAGCCGCTGTGATTTTCTCGGCCGTTGCACCGCTGGCTTTTAACAGATCCGTTAAAGAGCCGCGGTCTTTCATCACGGCCAGAACAAACAGTTCTGAAGAGATGAAAGTATCGGCACGTTGTTGTGCCAGCTTGTCACAAAGATTTAAAACACGTACCAGCTCATGGGATGGTTGAACATCACCGCCGGTACCTTCAACTTGCGGCAAACGCCCCAAAGCCTGATCAACGTCCGTGCGCAGTTTCTGGGTATCTATCCCAGCCGCCGTTAATAAAGGACGTACGGTTCCGCCTTCCTGAGTAAGCAAAGCACTCATCAGGTGAACAGGTTCGATAAATTGATTGTCGCGCCCGAGCGCGAGTGACTGGGCATCCGCGAGGGCAAGCTGGAATTTGCTGGTAAGACGATCCAGACGCATAACACCTCCAATACTGAACAAAATTGCTACTGGAGATTAGATGAGGTCAACCCTCACGTTTTCAAGGTTATCTTGGCAGTATATTCAGAGGACAGCTGTTATGCGTGATGGATCGTCTTGATTCGATAGGTTATATCAGCCAAATTAAACTTGCCAGCCGTCCGGTAATTCCGTCGCGCCGGTAAGAGTAAAATTTGTTGCTGTCTGTCACAGTGCAATATTCACCGCCGTAGAGGGCGGTGATACCCGCAGCTTGCAAGCGAAACCGTGCAAGCTGGTAAATGTCGGCCATGAATTTGGCACCTGCAGGTCTGAAAGCGACGGATACGGCAGAGTCCACAGCCATAAAGGCTTCGCGAACTTCGCCGCCAACTTCAAAATGAGAAGGGCCAATCGCCGGTCCCATCCATGCCATCACGTCCCCGGGAGTCGCTTCAAAACAGGCCACTGTATTTTCTAATACACCCGCACACAATCCCCGCCAGCCCGCATGAGCTGCAGCGACTTCATCGCCGTTTTTACTGCAAAACAGAACCGGTAAACAATCGGCTGTCATTGCTGCACAGACAACGCCTGGCTCGCGGGTATAGGCCGCATCGGCAATCTGTGTCGGAATAAGGGGAGTTTGCGATGATAAACGAACCACGTCGGTGCCATGAACCTGCTCAAGCCAGTGTGGCGAAGCAGGCAGACCGCCCAGCGCGATCAACCGCTGGCGGTTCAGCGCAACATGCTCAGGAGAATCCCCGACATGACTGCCGAGGTTAAGCGAACCGTAAGGAGGCAGACTGACGCCTCCTTCGCGGGTTGTCGCACATGACCGCACCGATGCCGGTTGCGGCCACTGAGGCTGGATAAGCACGCTCATTACCAGTTCATCTGGTCCTTGAACTCTTCGGTATCCGCTTTAAGCGCATTGATCAGGTCAACCATATCCTGCGGAAGTGGCGCATGCCATTCCATCTGAATACCAGTGACCGGATGATAAAGACGCAGCATGGTAGCGTGAAGAGCCTGACGATCGAATCCGCGCAGCATATTAATGAACGGTTCTGAAGCACCTTTTGGCAGACGTGGACGGCCACCATACAGTTGATCGCCTAACAGAGGATGGTTAATGTGCGCCATATGCACGCGGATCTGGTGTGTACGACCGGACTCCAGACGCAAGCGCAGACGCGTATGAGCACGGAAATGCTCCATGATGCGATAGTGTGTCGTCGCCGGTTTGCCAGTCGGATGAACCGCCATATGCGTACGCTTGGTGGAATGGCGCGCAATCGGCTCATTCACTGTGCCGCCTGCCGTCATTGTACCAATCGCCACAGCTTCATATTCGCGGGTAATTTCGCGGGCCTGAAGTGCGGTCACCAGGTGCGTTTGTGCAGGCACCGACTTCGCCACCACCATCAGACCGGTGGTATCTTTATCCAGGCGATGCACGATGCCGCAGCGCGGTACATCAATAATTGCAGGGTAATAATGCAGCAGCGCATTCAGTACCGTGCCATCAGGATTCCCGGCGCCCGGATGAACAACCAGATCACGGGGTTTATTGATGACTAAAATATCAGTATCTTCATACACGATATCTAAAGCGATATCTTGTGGCAGCCAACGCGCTTCTTCTTCAATTTGCGCATCGATTGCGATAGCCTCGCCACCCAACACTTTTTCTTTTGGTTTGGTCACTTTTTTGCCATTGACCGTGACCCTGTCTTCAAGGATCCAATCTTTTATGCGAGATCTTGAATAATCAGGGAACAATTCGGCCAAAGCCTGATCTAACCGTTGACCGAGTTGAGATTCGGCCACCGTTGCGGTGAGTTGTACTTGTTGTGCCATATGCAGCTTCTTGGTTAACGTTGGGTTTTCACGGCGATGCCGTTTAAAATAATGTGCTATTGTAGCTGGTCTTTGTCGGGAGCTTAACGGACAGTCTCCCAGAATAACACCTGAGGATAATCAAAACGTCATGACGCGTGTGAAATATCTGGTGGCAGCAGCCACGTTGAGCCTGGCGCTGGTCGGTTGCTCCAGTTCCAAAGAAACGGTTCCCGATAACCCGCCTAACGTCCTTTATGCCACTGCCCAGCAAAAGCTGCAGGACGGTAACTTTAAAGGCGCTATTGCGCAATTAGAAGCGCTGGATAACCGCTATCCGTTTGGGCCTTACTCGCAGCAAGTTCAGTTAGATCTGATTTATGCCTATTACAAGTCTGCTGACTTGCCTATGGCTCAGGCTTCTATTGATCGCTTTATGCGTCTGAACCCAACACATCCGAATATCGACTACGTCATGTATATGCGTGGTTTAACGGATATGGCGTTGGATGACAGTGCCCTGCAAGGATTTTTCGGTGTTGATCGTTCAGACCGTGATCCACAGCATGCACGTGCAGCATTCCGTGATTTCAGCCAGTTGATCCACACGTATCCAAACAGCCAGTACGCCACTGACGCGACTAAACGTTTGGTATTCCTGAAAGATCGTTTGGCGAAATACGAGCTGTCAGTGGTGCAATACTACACTAAACGCGGTGCTTACGTCGCTGTCGTTAACCGTGTAGAACAAATGCTGAAAGATTATCCGGATACGAAAGCAACGCATGATGCGCTGCCGTTGATGGAAAACGCCTACCGTGAACTGCAGCTGAACACTCAGGCTGATAAAGTCGCGAAAATTATTGCCGCCAACAGCGCAGCATAATTTTACATGTCCGTGGACAAACGGTAGCTCAGGCTGCCGTTTTTTTTGGCTCTTTTTAGGGGATAATTGCAGAAACACAGGAAAGAATAACGAACTGATCCCATCAATCATGCCTGCTCCTGAATGAAGTCTCAAGGCCTTTCCGGCCATTAATTACCCTGAGTCACATAAACTTCAACATTGACAAAAAGTGACAAAAAACCGCGAGTTTAGGGACGCATTTCGTAAAAAAGGCTGGTATGTTGGATTCATCGGAGACGGAAAGAAGAGAGGTAAGTTATATGACAGTCAACATTACCAGTAAACAAATGGACATCACCCCCGCGATTCGTGAACACATCGAAGGGCGTCTGAAAAAACTGGATAAATGGCAAACTCAGCTCATTAACCCACACATAATCCTGTCGAAAGAACCTCAGGGATTTGTCGCCGATGCGACCATCAGTACACCAAACGGAAAACTGGTTGCCAGTGCTACGCACGATGATATGTACGCTGCGATTAACGAAATGACGACCAAACTCGAGCGCCAGCTCAATAAAGCGCAGCATAAAGGTGAGGCCCGCCGTGCAGAGTCCGGCGTCAAAGAACTCAATCTGGAACCGGTGCAGGAAGAAGAGGAATAACCGGGTTATCCGGCATGTCAGTAACAACGCGCTCTGAGGGGCGCGTTTTTTGTGTCTGAAGGAATCTTATTGACACAGGGAAAACCCAGCGGTTACTTTAAGACTCTGCTCAAACTTATGGAAACAACGTATACATGAATACCCGTCTGTTTTTCTTCGCATTCTTTTTTACCTTCCCCTGATTGGGAGGCGTTTCGTCGCGAAAGAATGAATGCGAAGACGAACAACAAAGCCTCCTGAAAAGGGGGCTTTTTTTATGCCTGCGTTTTACACATTTTGCTGAAAGAAAGAACATCTAAAAGGGTAATAACATGACCGAGAACTCATTACTGGCTCTGCGCGAACGCATCAGCGCATTAGACCTGAAATTGCTGGCCCTGCTGGCAGAACGACGTACGATGGCGATTGAGGTCGCGCAATCCAAAATGCACTCTCACCGCCCTATCCGCGATAAAGAACGCGAAGCCGAACTGATTAACACACTGATTCAGGAAGGGAAAAAACAGGGGCTGGACGGTCATTATATCACCCGCGTTTATCAGCTAATCATTGAAGATTCCGTTCTCACACAGCAGGCACTCCTGCAGCAACATCTGAATAAAACCTCTTCTGATTCAGCCCGCATCGCTTTCCTCGGTCCGAAAGGTTCATATTCACATCTCGCCGCCCGTCAGTTTGCCGCACGTCATTTCGACCAGTTCATCGAATGTGGCTGCCAGAAATTCCAGGATATCTTTTCTCAGGTTGAAACCGGCCAGGCTGATTACGCGGTATTGCCGATTGAAAATACCAGTTCCGGCTCAATCAATGATGTTTATGACCTGTTGCAACACACCAGTTTGTCGATTGTGGGCGAGCTGACAAACCCTATCGATCATTGCGTTCTGGTGGCGGCAGACACGGATTTATCTCAGATTCAGACGGTTTACAGCCATCCGCAACCCTTCCAGCAATGCAGCCAGTTCATTAACCGCTTCCCTCACTGGAAAATTGAATACTGCGAAAGCACTGCGGCGGCGATGGAGAAAGTGGCGGCAGCCAATTCTCCGCACGTGGCTGCGCTGGGCAGCGAAGCCGGTGGCGCGTTGTACAAATTGCAGGTGCTCGAACACAACCTGGCGAACCAGCAGGAAAACATCACCCGCTTCATTATTCTGGCGCGCAAAGCCATTGAAGTGACAGACCAGGTTCCGGCTAAAACCACGCTGATTATGGCCACTGGCCAGCAAGCGGGGGCGCTGGTGAACGCGCTTCTGGTGCTGCGTGATCAGGGCATCATCATGACCAAGCTGGAATCACGTCCGATCAACGGTAATCCGTGGGAAGAGATGTTTTATATCGATGTGCAGGCAAACCTGCGTTCAGAAGAGATGAAAAAGGCGCTGAAGGATCTGGCTCCAATCACACGCTCGCTGAAAGTTCTCGGCTGTTATCCAAGCGAAAACGTCGTTTCCGTCGACCTGTAATTTTCCGCAAACAAAAAGGGCGCTGCATACAGCTGCAACGCCCTTCTTTTCATTTACAGACAGCATTTCCGAAAAGCTTACTTGCGGTTGTCGTTGGCCTGACGGAGTAACGCACCACTTTCTTTCAGGAAACGCGGTGCATAATCACCGAACCAGTGCTCAACCTGCCTGAACTTATCGATAAACGCCTGTTTATCACCCGTTTCCAGCAGAGCAAGTGCATCGCCAAAACGCTGATAGTAACGTTTGATCAGCGCCAGATTACTTTCTGACGACATAATAATATCAGCGTAAAGCTGCGGATCCTGTGCAAACAAGCGACCAACCATCGCCAGTTCGAGGCGATAGATCGGTGAAGACAGAGCCAGCAACTGTTCGATTTCAACGTTTTCTTCTGATAAATGCATGCCATAAGCAAACGTTGCAAAGTGGCGTAACGCCTGAATGAACGCCATGTTCTGGTCGTGCTCGACCGCACTGATTTTATGCAGGCGAGCACCCCAGACCTGTAACTGCTCCAGCAACCACTGATAGGCCTGAGGTTCACGACCATCGCAGTACACCACAACCTGTTTTGCCAGGCTGCTGACATCCGGCCCAAACATAGGATGCAAGCCAAGCACCGGACCTTCATGCACCGCCAGCATCGCCTGCAGCGGACGATTTTTCACTGACGCCAGATCCACCAGAATACAGTCATCCGGCAGTTTTGGCAGACGTGCGATCACTTCTTCAGTCAGATGGATCGGTACGCTGACAATCACCATTCCGGCATCCGCCAGTAATGTTTCTGCCTGCGGCCAGTCTTCCTGCTCCAGCACTTTTACCTGATAACCGGAAAGTTCAAGCAGACGAGTGAACAAGCGCCCCATCTGCCCGTTTCCGCCAATAATCACCACCGGGCGCAATGCCGGATGCAATGTTTTGAAGCCTTTATCGTTTTCGCTTGAGTAGGACTCACGCATCACGCGGCGCAATACATCTTCAATCAGATCGGGCGGAACACCGAGGTTCTGCGCTTCCTGACGGCGTGAAGCCAGCATTGCCGCTTCCCGTTCAGGGACATAAATCGGCAAACCATAACGACTTTTGACTTCCCCGACTTCTGCCACCAGCGCAAGACGCCGTGATAAGAGATCTAACAACGCTTTATCAACGTCGTCGATCTGATCGCGCAACGCGTTAAGTTCTGCCACCATAAAAACTTACTCTCCTGCGATTCGTGCCGCCAGCGCGTCGCCCAGTTCCTGATGCATCGTGCGCAGCAGGTTTTCCGTGGTTTCCCAGTTAATGCAGGCATCCGTAACAGACACACCGTATTTCATTTCTGAACGCGGTTGTTCAGAAGACTGGCTGCCTTCGTTCAGATGACTTTCCAGCATCAGCCCCGTGATAGAGCGGTTACCGGCTTTAATCTGATCGATGACAGACTGAGCCACGACAGGCTGGCGACGATAGTCTTTGTTTGAGTTACCGTGACTGCAATCTATCATCAAGGAAGGACGGAGTCCCGCATCGGCCATCTGTTTTTCACAGGCCTGAACGTCCTGCTCGCTGTAGTTTGGCATTTTGCCGCCGCGCAAAATCACATGCCCGTCCGGGTTGCCCTGAGTCTGCAACAGGCAAACCTGACCGGCCTGATTGATCCCCACAAAGCGGTGCGCCATTTCTGCAGCACGCATCGCATTGATCGCCGTACCCAGGCTGCCGTCAGTCCCGTTCTTGAAGCCCACCGGCATTGACAAACCAGACGCCATTTCGCGGTGAGTCTGAGATTCGGTCGTACGCGCACCGATTGCTGACCAGCTGAACAGATCACCTAAGTATTGCGGACTGTTGGGATCCAGCGCTTCTGTCGCCAGCGGTAAACCCATGCCAACCAGTTGCAGCAACAAATCACGGGCAATGTGCAGACCCGCTTCCACATCAAACGTGCCGTCCATGTGCGGATCGTTAATTAACCCTTTCCAGCCGACAGTGGTCCGCGGCTTTTCAAAGTAAACACGCATCACGATGTACAAACGATCGCTGAGTTCGGCCGCCAGTGTTTTCAGGTGACGCGCGTAATCCAGCGCCGCATCCACGTCATGAATTGAGCAAGGGCCACACACCACCAGAAGACGAGGATCACGACCATGGACGATATCCGCGATGGTTTTACGTGCTTCGGAAATACTGTTTTCGTCGCTGACGCTTAAAGGAAAACGGTTTTTCAGCTCTTCAGGAGTGATAAGGATTTGTTCAGCAGTAATATGAACATTATTCAGGGCGTCTTTTTGCATGATCGTGTTCCGTTATAAGGAAAATGGGCTGCCACGGCGGCATCTGCGGACAACATTAACACAGCACGTAAACTTAGCAAGCCTTAGTTGTAAACTTAACATTACCATTTCACCATTGATATGCAGACAACGGAAAGTTAACTTTACATAAAAAGCGGATCAGACGAAAAGGATGTACCGTAAATATTACACACGGTTTGTCAGCGGTGAAAAAGGAATTTCAGGGGAGGAAAGGAGAACAACGTCAGAAATGCCCTCAGCAACAGGGAGCTGCTGAGGAGACGAAATTTACAGATTACGATCCAGGGTAATAAATACCTGCCCTAAAGCAGTCACTTCATCCACGCCACACTCGAAATGGCTTTCCTGACGCGTCACGCTCAGACGGTTACCAGGAATACGGGCCACATCATAAACGTCCAGATCACCATCAATGTCCAACAGCCAGCGACCATTGCCGGGATGTGTGCTGCCCAGATCGATAATCCATGAATGATTGCCTTTCACGATATACGCAGGCTGCGCCAGCGAATCGTCCAATAGCGAAGGGTCAACCGTCCAGAAGCCTTCTTCCTCAAGCTCCCCGCCGCGCAATCTCAATTTTTTAAGCTGACGGATTTCACCTGACGCCACGGCAGCCGAAGAGCTTGCATCCTGCATCGCGCCTTTGCCCGTTGCCAGCCAGCGCAACGAGACGCCGGTATCCAGCGCACAGGCCACGACCACATCACCGGGGAAATAATCTCTTCTTACCCAGGTACTTATCGTGCCAGATGATAATCCATACAGATCCCCCAGTTCCTTCTGCATGCTAAAGCCGTAAGCCTGAAGCATACGCGTCAGAACAGCTTTTCCACCTTCAAGTTCATCTAATTGCATCTGGCGAAAACCCCTGAATCTGTAAATATCATCTTGACAACTCGCAAATGCAAGTTTAGATTGATTATGTAATGTACCGACAGACGACCATGATACCAAATTTACGGCGTCGTGGAGAAATAAGGAGACGCGATGTTTTTAGGAACAGAGCAGCAGCGCCAGACCGGCCTGCGCCATATCGCTCATCTGAAAGAAACTTATTTCGTTCAGAGTAAGAATCAGGTTGAGGTTATTTATGATCAGGCTCCTGAAAAATGGAAACTCACATTATGTTTTCACGCCGGTCTTAAACGCCATCATACCTTACTGACATATTCACAATTAAATAATGAGGAAAAAATGAAAATAATGCAGGCATTATTATCACTTCGCCACTTCACGGCGATATTTAAAGGAGAACTTTACTGATGGCAGACTGGATAGATGAATCGCAGGAGTATCAGTTAAAAATCCTCGAAGCGCAGATTACGCAGGCAACCCGTACCCGGCCTGCACTGTCGGCCTTCTTCTGCGGGGATTGTGATTCTCCGATTGCGGAGCCACGCAGGAAAATCATCCCCGGTGTACAGCGATGTATTGAATGTCAGGAAATTGAGGAGATTAAAAGAAAGAATTACCGCCCCGTATAAAAAGTCTAATTAATATTATTTAAATTAATCATCACGCTGGAAATAATATTATTTCCGGAGAGGATTTTCTATTTTATTTTTCGGAATAAATGTATGTCAGAGAATATCAGAGGCAGAACAATCCCTTCGCCCCCACCTGCATTTAACCGGACACCAGGGCAATATTTTGCGGGTACCTGGTGGTGGAATGCCCCCCGCGCAGCGCTCAGCAGCCCGCTGGAAAAACCACTGACCCGTGACTTTTGTCAGCGCCAGCAAACGGCCCTTTCTCAGCTGGCAGCACTGCCCCGTTGCGTGCGCACGCCGTTATATCAGCGGTATACATTTTTACTGGAAACTAAAGGAGTACGCGCGGCGTTCCATTTCCTGATGACAGTTTTCACGCAACGCGTATGGCCGCGTATTAAGCTGGTAAATGCGCGAAACACACTGAATCGTCAAATCTCGCAAAAGTTACTCACTGAAGAAGAAATGTTTAACCGCTTGCCCGATCTTAATGATGACGGTCTGAGAAGGCTGGCCAACAAACTTGCCGTGCAAATGCAGGATGCCTATGAATATCACTGTGAATGCTGGCTGAAAAACCGTCCTGACGAACCCGGCATTTTGTTGCGCGACAGCACACAGCAGGAAATTTACAGCCATGTCGCCGCGATGGCACGTTCCTGCCGCGTACAACCTCTTTACTGGCAGAAATGGCAAAAAGGCCGTATGACAACGCATTCGGCTGTCGCAAGCATTTCACGTCTGGTCAGCGGCGAATGGTGGGAAAAACAGCTGCGTTCAAAACAGCGTTTGTGGCGGGAATCCCTGATGATTGCCTGCGGTTATGTCAGCCGCGCGACATCGCCTTATGCCAGTAAAAACGCCATCCGTGACGTGGTATCACGCCGCTTATCCGCCATCAACTACCTGAAACAGTGCCAGCTCGAAAATGTTGAATCCGGTGAAACGCTGAGTTTGCTGGATACCGTATTGGCCAGCATTTCCAATCCCAAACTTCGTCGTATGGAACTGATGACGCTGATCGCCGGCGTCGAAGATGTTGCTGACCAGCAGCGGGACTGCGGCCTGTTTATCACGCTGACCACGCCGTCAAAATACCATCCGCTAAAAACGACTGGCATCGGTTCATCACCCGTTTTTAACCAGAAATGGGATCAGCACGCGTTTACCCCCAAAGATGCGCAGCGTTATCTGGTGGCTGTCTGGGCAAAAATCCGTACCACTTTTAAAGACCGGAACCTGAAAGTTTACGGCGTGCGCGTCGTCGAACCGCATCATGACGGCACGCCGCACTGGCACATGATGTTGTTCACACCGCAGGATCAGCAGCAAAAAGTGACAGAGGTTATGCGCCGTTATGCTCTTGAAGAAGATTCGGATGAACCGGGTGCCGCTGAGTCACGTTTCAATTGCAAGCCGCTAAACCGGGGTGGCGCAGCCGGATATATCGCGAAATACGTCGCCAAGAATATCGATGGATACGCGCTCGATGGCGAAACCGATTTTGACTCTGGACGCTTGCTGACAGATATCGCCACTGCGGTCACCTCCTGGGCCTCGACGTGGCGGATCCCACAATTCCACGCCATCGGTATTCCCTCGGTCGGCGCCTGGCGAGAATGCAGGCGGATCCGCTACCAGAATCTGACCAGCCGTTTTGACGCACGGGTTGAAAACGTGCGCAGCGCTGCCGATGAAGGTGATTTCGCCCGTTATATTCAGGCACAGGGTGGTATTCACATTCCCCGCAAGGCGCAAACGGTTCGCGTTGCCCGTCAACTCAGCGAGGAGAAAAATGCCTACGAAGAGCCCCGCAATAAAGTCATCGGCATTTATGCCCCTCATCTGGGCATCTCTCATATTTTTCTGACACACACTGCACAGTGGCGGATTGTCCGTCACCGGCCTTCTTATACGGAAATATCGAAGATTCGTATACCTTGGAGTTCTGTCAATAACTGTGGATCGCCTCCCGCCTGACAAAGTCAGTCATTGATACAAAAATCGCGCCAATAAAAATTCATACATAAATTCAATGGATTATAAATTTTAAAATACTCTGGCTGTTGACGTATCAGATCAATTAAAGAATACTGTATATAAACACAGTATCTGGCGAGGGGAGAAAATGGAAAACCTGACTAAACAACAGTTAACGTTGTCCAGGATACAATTGATCGCAGACATTTCGCAGACGGCGCAATGCAATCCAAAAGAATTCCTGGTCGTGATGTCACTGATCTCAGAGCTGGCCAGCCAGGCGCTGACTGACGAGAACCAGGACGTTGTGTATTGCAACGGGAGCACTGACGACACCCACTGATTGCCAGATCCTGCGGCGGTAGTAGCCAACATTACTGGCGCTTGCCCGACCGGTTTCCCTCCGGACTAAGCGCCCCGCCCTTTCCCTCTCTTCGCTGTCTGCTTACCTGTTGTGCCAGCTGTTTCACATCCCACTCAGATTGCCGCCCGGAGTGCTATTGCGCAGACTGAACTCACCTCCTGACGATTTCACTCACTTGTGGAGAAAGTTCATGAAAGTCTATGCAGAACAGGGCGATACCCTCGATTCTCTTTGCTGGCGCTATTACAACCGCACGGCACTCGTCGTCGAAAAAGTGTATGCCGCCAATATTGGCATCGCGGATTTAGGCCCGTTATTACCTCACGGCACAGCCGTCTTTATGCCCGACATTGCAGAACAACCGGTTCAGGAAACGATCAAATTATGGGACTGAATACGGAGCGCATCAGTTCAGGCTGCGCCTATTTCATCGCCACTTCGCTGACCTGGCTCGCCAGTCTGACATCGCAGGACGTCGCCTTTCTGGTCGGCTCAGCAGTTGGCGTCGGCACGTTTTTGATCAACTGGTACTACCGGCGCAAAAGCTATCAGTTGCTGGCACGTAAAGGTCTGAGCAAAGACGACTATGAAAACCTCAACTCTTAAACGCTGTAGTGCCGCCGTGGTCCTGGGGCTGATGGCAGCACTGCCAGGCTACAGCTCCTTGCAGGTGTCAGAAGAGGGTCTGCGGTTGATCACCGATTTTGAAGGCTGTCAGCTGCAACCCTATCAATGCAACGCTGGCGTATGGACCAGCGGCATCGGTCATACGGCCAGCGTTAAACCGGCACAGGAAGTCACCGAACATCAGGCCGCTGAAAATCTGCTGGGGGATATTCAGCAGACAGAGCGCGCCGTAAAAAAATGTATGCCGGTGATCATGCCGCAACCGGTTTTTGATGCCGTGGTGTCCTTCAGTTTTAACGTCGGCACCGGTGCCGCCTGTAAATCAACACTGGCGTTTTTCATCAACCAGCAGCAGTGGCAACAAGCCTGCGACCAGTTGCCACGGTGGGTTTTCGTTAATGGCGAACGCAACCGGGGTCTGGAACGCAGGCGAAATGCCGAACGTACTCTCTGCCTGAAAGGAGTCTGAATGCGTCTGTTAACAGCACTTCTGGCGGGGATGGTTTTACTGGTCGCCATCCTGTTGCTTTCCAATCGCTCATTACAGCACGACCTCAACAATGCCAGTCAGCAACGCGATGCCCTGATTACACAGTTACAACAACGCGAGCAGTTGATCGCCACACTGAACCAGCAAATGCGCCAGCGCGAGCAAGCTGAACTGGCGTTACGCGAAGACCTGAACACCGCCCGGCAAGTGATGCAAAGCCGTGAGCAACAAAGGCAGAGGAGCCTCCATGATGATCCGCAAACCCGTCAGTGGGCTGACAGCAGTCTGCCTGCTGATATCAACCGGTTGCACCAGCGTCCCGCCTTCAGCTCCGCCAGCGATTATTTACGTTGGCTGTCCGGCGGTCAGCTCATGCCCTATTCCGGCCAGCAAACCGGCCACCAATAAAGATCTGAGTACCGACATTCTTCAGCTGGAGTCCGCGCTGATGGATTGCGGCTTACAAATTGAAGCCATCAAAAAGTGTCAGGAGGCACAACATGCAAAAACCGATTCAATTGCAACAACGGCTGATTGAACAGATCCCCTTGCTTGCGGCTACGCCTGAAAAACTGGTGATTGCCACCGGGCCGGGCAATGTGGTGGCCACATCTGCACCTTCGCTTTCTTTTGAGTACCGCTATCCGCTGACAGTGACGATCACTGACGACGCGCTCAGCGAAACGCTGGTCGATCTGGCCGTGGTCACCGTTCTCGACTGGCTGCAGGTTAATCAGCCTGAAATTCTCGGCAACGCCTTGCACCGGCTAAATGATTTTACCTTCACTCAGCAGGAACGAAGCCTCGCTCTGGTGCTGCAACTGACAGAACGCGTCCAGGTAAGTGACAAGGATGAGGTGCGCACCATCACTCATCTCCCGGAACCGCCACTGCCAGAAAATGTGGCGCTGCCGCGTCAGGTTTATCTCAACGGCGAACTGATCAGCAGCTGGACGGTGTAACCCGATAAACCTTGTTGTGTCAGCCGCTGGCGAACGGTCACCGGTTGTCGCTCAACCCTCTGAAACGGCATCCTTTATCCCATGAATACGACTCTTCAACTCAACGACATAATGCGGCTGATTGGCAATCTGGTACGCATCGGCAAAGTCTCCGAACTGGATCTTGCCAACGCCCGCTGCCGCGTCAAAACGGGCAGCAACGTGACAGCCTGGCTGCCGTGGATGACGCATCGCGCCGGACGTACGCGCAGCTGGTGGGCGCCCTCCGTCGGTGAACAGGTTTTGCTGCTCTCGATGGGCGGCGAGCTTAATACGGCATTCGTGTTACCGGCAGTATTTTCTGATGCTTCGCCCGCCCCATCTGCCTCGCCGGACGCCTTTCATCTGGCCTTCCCGGACGGCGCAGTTTTTGAATACGAACCGGCACAAAGCGCTCTGAAAGTGACGGGAATTAAAACAGCCGTGATTAACGCAGCGCAAAAGGTTGAGGTGAGCGCACCCGAAATCCGCTGTACCGCCAGCACCCGCATCACGCTCGACACGCCGGAAGTAGTTTGCACCAGCAAACTGACTACCGGATCTCTCGAGGTGAAACAAGGCGGCACGCTGACCGGCAACTTAACCCACAGCGGCGGCAGCCTGACATCCAACGGCATCGTTGTGCACACTCACCGCCACAGCGGTGTTCAGACCGGCGGCGGTCAGACAGGAGGCCCGCAATGAGCAATCCCAAGTACCTGGGGATGAACAGAAACAGCGGTATGGCTATCGAAGATCTCGACCATATCCGCCAGTCCGTGAGCGACATTTTGAATACACCGGTCGGTTCCAGAGTGATGCGCCGCAATTACGGTTCGTTACTTTCTGAGCTGATCGACCAGCCGCAAAACGGCGCACTGCAACTGCAGATGATGGCAATTTGCTACACCGCATTGTTGCAGTGGGAACCCCGCATTTCACTGAATGCCATCACTTTCGAGACCGATTACACCGGCAAGATGGTGGTGGAACTGACCGGAAGCCGTAACGACACGGCAACGGATTTTTCCCTGAATATTCCTGTGAGCTGACACTTATGGCAACGATCGATTTAAGCCAGTTACCGCCCCCTGATGTGGTCGAAGAACTGGATTATGAAAGCCTGCTTGAAGAACGTAAAACGACGCTGATTTCGCTCTATCCAGCCGATCAGCAGGAGGCCATCAGCCGCACGCTGACGCTGGAATCCGAACCGCTGGTCAAACTGTTGCAGGAGAATGCCTACCGCGAACTGATCCTGCGCCAGCGGGTGAACGAAGCCGCACGCGCCGTGATGGTGGCCTATGCGACGGGCAGTGATCTGGATCAGCTTGCGGCGAATTTCAACGTTCAGCGCCTGGTTTTACAGCCTGCGGATATCAATACAATCCCCCCAAAAGCCGCCGTTCTAGAAGCCGATAGCGATTTACGCGTGCGTATTCCTCAGGCGTTCGAAGGGTTGAGCGTGGCGGGCCCGACCGGAGCTTACGAATATCATGCTCGTTCGGCAGACGGACGCATTGCGGATGCATCGGCTATCAGCCCGTCTCCCGCTGAAGTGACCGTCACTATTTTGTCACGAGACAACGATGGCGTTGCCTCTGATGACTTGCTCATTGCCGTTGAAAAAGCCCTGAACGATGAAGATGTCAGGCCTGTTGCCGATCGCGTCACTGTGCAGGCGGCCGAGATTGTGCCTTATCAGATTGATGCCGTGCTGTATGTCTTGCCCACACCTGAAATTGAGCCTGTTCGCGCGGCCTCTGAAGCGCAGTTAAAAACGTATATCAATACGCAAAGTCGGCTAGGCCGTGATATCCGGCTTTCTGCAATCTATGCCGCTCTGCATGTTGAAGGCGTTCAGCGGGTAGAGCTGTCGTCACCGCTGGCGGATATCGTGCTTGATAAAACTCAGGCGTCACTCTGTACCGGTTACTCACTGACAGTGGGAGGCTCGGATGAGTGATCGTCTGTTACCCTCGGGTTCCACTCAGCTTGAAGTTGCGGCCGCACAGGCGCTATCGCACATCGGTAATCTCAGCGTTCCTCTGCGTGAACTCTGGGATCCTGATACCTGTCCGCTGGAGCTGCTGCCTTATCTTGCCTGGTCATTTTCGGTCGATCGCTGGGATGAAAACTGGACCGAACCAGCGAAACGCTCTGCAGTTAGCGCGGCCTGGTTCGTTCATAAACATAAAGGAACTATCGGGGCTTTGCGGCGGGTCGTTGAACCGCTGGGATATTTAATTCGCGTCACCGAATGGTGGCAGACCAACGATATTCCGGGCACTTTTCGCCTCGATGTCGGCGTGCTTGAAACGGGCATCACGGAAGAAATGTATCAGGAACTCGAACGTCTGATCACCGATGCCAAACCCTGCAGCCGCCATCTGAACGGTCTCTCCATCAATCTGGATGTCACGGGTAATTTTTATATAGCAGCAGCGACTTACGACGGAGAAGAACTGACGGTTTATCCGTATTTCCCCGAAACCATTACAGCATCCGGATCCGCGTTTACCGGTTCAGCAATCCATTTAATCGACAACCTGAGAGTGAATTATGACAGCTAAATATTATGCCCTGCTGACCAATCTGGGCGCAGCGAAACTGGCCAATGCGACGGCGCTGGGTACGCAACTCAGCCTGACCCAAATGGCGGTCGGTGATGGCGGCGGTACCCTGCCAACACCGGACCCTGCTCAAACGCAATTAATTGGCGAAAAACGCCGGGCGGCGCTCAATTCACTGAGTGTTGATCCGGCAAATACTAATCAGATTATCGCCGAACAAATTATCCCTGAGGATCAGGGCGGATTCTGGATCCGAGAAATTGGCTTATTTGATCAGGACAATACGCTGATTGCTATCGCCAACTGCCCTGAAACCTATAAACCCCAGTTACAGGAAGGCAGTGGCCGGACGCAGACGGTTCGTATGATTTTAGTGGTAAACAGCACGGACGCGGTCACGCTGAAAATTGATCCGTCTGTGGTACTGGCAACACGCAAATATGTCGATGATAAAGTCATTGAGGTTAAGGCCTATGCAGACAGCCTTATGGCTGCTCACCTGGCGGCAGCTTCGCCTCATCCACAATATGAAATACCGGTTGGTATCCCCCTTCCCTGGCCGACAGCAACTCCACCGGCTGGTTGGTTAAAATGTAATGGCGCTGCGTTTGATAAAGCAAAATATCCTAAGCTCGCCGCTGTTTACCCACTGGGTTTGTTGCCTGATTTGCGAGGCGAGTTTATTCGTGGTTGGGATGATGGCCGAGGAGTTGATACCGGACGAGTGATCTATGGCGCTCAGGGAGCTACCGGGATCAGAACCGCGGCGCTGGATTACTTCGGAGTCGATGAGACAGCGGCCGGAGCAACAATAGGCACTTCGTTTGTTGCCGCTGACTCAGCTAGCACTTTACAGCCCGCAGGAGCGAAAAGCCCAGCCAACACTACTCTTGGCTCCATCTTGGCGGACAACAGCATGACCGCCGTACAATCATCCTCCGGTTTGACAAATCCTGCTGGTGTATGGATCACTATGCGTCCTCGTAATATCGCTTTTAATTATATTGTTCGGGCAGCCTGATCCTCTTAAAACGTAAAAACTTCCGGACCTGTGCAAAGAGATAATTATTATTATCTCTTTTTTATTTCCCCTCTCTGTTGTGCCACCGCCCCCACGCCCCTGATCAAATGCGCTTTCTGTTGCGAACCGGCATCCTTGCTTTACCACCCACAACAGAGAGAGTCACCCTGATGGCTGATTATCATCACGGCGTGCGTGTTGTCGAAATCAACGACGGCACCCGCGTTATTTCCACCGTTTCCACAGCAATTATCGGCATGGTTTGTACCGCAGAAGATGCGGATGCGACTGTTTTCCCTTTGAATACCCCGGTTCTGATCACTGACGTTCTGGCGGCCAGCGGTAAAGCGGGCACCAGCGGAACATTGCGTGCCGCGCTTCTGGCAATTGCAGACCAGTGTAAACCGGTCACCGTCGTGGTACGTGTCGCCACGGGTGAAGATGAAGCCGCAACCACCAGCAACATCATTGGCGGTTCTGATGCCAATGGCCGTTACACCGGTATGAAAGCGCTGCTTTCTGCGCAGGCAGAGCTGGGCGTGAAGCCTCGTATTCTGGGTGTTCCTGGTCTGGATAACCAGGCTGTCGCGACCGCGCTGGCAGGTGTTTGTCAGCAGCTGCGTGCGTTCGGTTATGTCAGCGTTTATGGTGCAAAAACCATTTCTGATGCGATCAAATACCGCGACAACTTCAGCCAGCGCGAGCTGATGCTGATCTGGCCAGACTTTGTTAACTGGAATACCACCACCAGCCAGTCTGATATCGCTTATGCCACCGCCCGCGCTCTGGGTTTACGCGCCAAAATTGACCAGGACACTGGCTGGCATAAAACCTTATCCAACGTCGGCGTTAACGGTGTTACCGGCCTGTCCGCCAGTGTCTTCTGGGATTTGCAGGCAACGGGTACCGACGCGGATCTGCTGAACGAAGCCTGTGTGACAACACTGGTGCGCAAAGACGGTTTCCGTTTCTGGGGCAACCGGACCTGCAGCGATGACACACTGTTCCTGTTCGAAAACTACACCCGTACAGCGCAGGTTCTGGCCGACACCATGGCCGAAGCGCACATGTGGGCGGTCGATAAACCAATGACCCCGACACTGGTGCGCGACATGATTGACGGCATCAAAGCCAAAATGCGCGAAATGAAATCAGCGGGTTACATCATTGACGGCGACTGCTGGTATGACGAAACCGCGAACACCGCTGAAACTCTGAAGGCCGGTAAGTTGTATATCGATTACGACTACACTCCGGTTCCTCCACTGGAAGATCTGACCCTGCGCCAGCGTATCACCGACTCTTACCTGGTGAACTTTGCCGCGTCCGTAAACAGCTAAGGAGACAAAAACTCATGGCACTTCCTAAGAAATTGAAATACCTGAACCTGTTTAATGACGGGAACAGCTACCTCGGTCTGGTCTCCTCACTGACGCTGCCGAAACTCACCCGTAAACTGCAAAACTATCGTGGCGGCGGCATGAGCGGTTCGGTCGCGGTGGACTTCGGGCTGGATGACGACGCGCTGACGCTGGAATGGTCCATCGGCGGTCTGGATGAGCTGGTTCTGCAGCAATGGGGCAGCACATCAGATATTCCGCTGCGGTTTGCCGGTTCATTGCAGCGCGACGACACCGGTGATGTCTCTGCGGTAGAAGTCATGATGCGTGGCCGTCACAAAGAGTTTGATTTCGGCGAGTACAAACAGGGTGAAGATACTGAAACCAAAGTCACCACCCAGTGTACGTATTTCAAACTGACCATCGACGGCAAAGAGCTGATCGAGATCGACACCGTCAATATGGTGGAAGTCGTCAACGGCGTTGACCGTCTGGCGGAACACCGCACCGCGCTCGGCTTGTAATCCCTTCCCTGAGCCGGCAGCTTTTGCCGGCTTGATTTCCGATTTAAGCAGGAAAACGTATGAATCTCACTGATATCAACGACAACACCGTGATTTTGGATGTTCCGCTAAAACGCGGTGAAATGGAAATCACTGAAGTTCAGGTGACTAAACCCACAGCCGGTAGCCTGCGGGGTATCGGCCTCGCGGCGCTGGCGAACGCCGATGTGGACGCGCTGATCACTATTTTGCCGCGCATCACGTATCCGAATCTGACCAAAGAAGAATGCTCACGCCTGGAGCTTCCCGATCTGATCGCGCTGGCAGGTAAGGTGATAGGTTTTTTATCGCCGAAACCGGTGGCGTAAGTATTGCGCCCCGCCTCACCGTGGATGACCTGATGGCAGATATCGCGGTGATATTTCACTGGCCGCCGTCTGAGATGGACGGCATGTCACTCACCGATCTGCTGAACTGGCGACATAAGGCACTGCAACGCAGCGGAGTAAAAACAGATGAGTAATCTCGAACAGTTACCTCACACGCTGGAAAAAATAAATCAGGATCTGGCCACCTTCAGGGCCGAAACCGACAAGGTCAGAGAAAACCTGCTGATGCTGCCCGGGAAGACATTATTCAGCGTTGTTTCAGAAGACATCACTGATGCTTCCCTTCAGTTTGAAAAGTCGCTTTTCGCCCCGGACAGCGAAACCGAAACGCAGGCATTTTCCGGCCTGAAAAAGGCGGTGGCCAGCCAGTCGGCAGAAAAGTTGCGGCAGCAACGCCCGATGCAAATGGAACAGAAAGGGCTGGAGATCGGGCAACAGTTTAAAAATCGCGAACTGAAAATTGGCCAGTTAAAAAATATCAGCTCATCAGCCCTTTCCTTTGCACAACCCAAACTGGCGCTGGCGCAAACTTTTCTCAAACCGGGTGCAGATCTGGAGGCCGGGCTGGCTGAAGTGCAGTCGGTCCTCGGACTGAAAAATGACGATCCGCACATTGCCGCTCTGCGTCAGCAAAGTCTTTCGATGGCGGCTTCCGGCCATTCGCCAGCGGAGGTTGTCGCCAGACAGCAGGCATTAGCGAAAGGCGGAATGAATGCCGATCAGGTTCTGGAACAAACACCGGCGGCACTGAATGGCGCAACGCCTGCTGCGCAGATGGCGGTGACCGTGAAAGGCGACAATCTGGATGGCGATATCACTAAGTTATTTGCCACCTGGGACACTATCCGTATCAATCTTTTTGACGGGCAAAGTGCCGCCCTGCGTGAACTGACGCAAACGGCTACCAGCTGGCTGGGCACGATCAATACCTGGATCACCGATAATCCTATGCTGGTGAATTCCCTGCTCGGTCTGGCATTAGGCATCACGGGCATTGTCGGCGGTATGGGTGCGCTCGGCATGGTCATCGCGCCGGTGCTCAGCGGCATCAATATGCTGATGGCGGGAGCCGGTTTGCTTGGGACTATTTTTACCGGTACCGGTGGCATGATTGCCGCAGCGTTCACGGCCATCGGGTTGCCACTTCTGCCCGTCATCGCACTGATTGCCGGGATCGGGATCGCCGTAGTGAAACTTTGGGAACCGATCAGTGCCTTTGTCGGCGGAGTAATTGACGGATTTACTGCGGCAATGGGGCCAATAAGTGGCGCGTTTACACCGTTCAAAACCGCGCTGGGATGGATTACGGATTTGTTTGAGCCAATCCACTTCACTCAGGACACCCTGAGCGGCTTCACTGATATCGGCAAAGGGGTTGGAGAAGCGATCGCAGAGATTTTCGTCACGCTGAATAAAGCCGTCTCTCAAATCGGCGAAGTCTTTAGCTGGGCGAAAAAAGGATGGGACTCCATTTTTGGTGACAGTGAACCCGCTGAACGCCCGGATATTTCAACACCGCCCTTAGATGGCATATCTCCAACCTGCAGCGCGCTGAACCTGTATCAGCCAGCTAAAAGCAGCGTGGCCAACAACCTGACGGATAACCGGGCAACGACGGTAAATTTAAGTTTCACAGCTACCCCGGAGACGGATCATAACCAGGTCAGAGCCTGGATCGAGGATTCCATTAACCAGCGGGAATGGAGCAATACCAACAATCTCCTCAGCCAGTACAACAACGGAGGGATTTACTCATGATGATGTCGCTGGGTTTATTTGTGTTTAAGTTGAGCACGCTGCCCTATCAGAATACGAACCGTCAGGTGAACTATGGCTGGGGGGCGAACGCGCGTTTCGGACAGCGTCCGGTCTCTCAGTTTCTCGGGCTGGGTGAGGAAACGATAAAAATCACCGGGCAATTATTGCCTGAAATGACCGGCGGCATGCGCTATTTGCAGGCACTGCAGAGCATGGCAGATTCAGGGCGGGCATGGCCGCTCATTGAAGGCAGTGGCACGATTTACGGCATGTTCGTTATCAAAAGTATAGCCAATGACAATGCCGAGTTTACTTCCAGCGGCCAGGCGCGAAGCATCAATTTCACGCTCAATCTGACGCGCGTCGATGAATCGCAGGCCGCCATGTTCGGCGATCTGCTGACCCAGGCCGAGGGCTTATATAACAAGGCCAGTTCGGCACTCAACAATTTCGCCAGCGGAGTCTGATCATGCTTACTGATTTGCAGCTACCCGTTGGCGCACGCATCACGCCCGCATTCACGCTGACGATAAAAAATAAGGTGCTGGAAGAAAATATCTCTGCTCGGATCATCAGTTTATCTGTCACGGATAACAGCGGTTTTACCGCAGACACATTGAATTTAACCTTCGATGACAGCGACGGGCAATTGCAAATGCCCGTTCGCGGCACCGTTTTGCATCTGCATCTGGGATGGTCGAAACAGGCGCTCTATGACTGCGGCTATTTCACGGTCGATACAGTCACTCATTCCGGCTCTCCGGACAAAATAGGAGTGGTTGCCCGCAGCGCTGATTTCCGCGGTTCTTTTGATAACAAAATCAGCCAGTCTTACGATGATTACACGCTCGGCGCGATTGTCAGAATCATTTCAAGCCGGAATAAATTAGATCTGCCAGTAATCCCGCAGGAACTTGATAGCGTTAAGATCCCGCATATTGACCAGACCAGCGAAACGGACAGCTACTTTCTCACCCGGCTGGCACAACGTTACGGTGCGCAGGTAACGGTTAAAAACGGCGCAATTTTATTTTTTAAAGCAGGCACCGGTCGAACCTCTTCCGGACAAGCAATCCCCTGGAAAACCATTGTCCGCAGTGACGGCGATAACCACAACTATCAGATGGTCGATAAGAAGGCATACGATGGCGTGAAGGCGCAGTGGCATGATCTCAAAACGGCGACCACCAGCAATGTTGCTCTCAAGCGTTCGCCCGCAGAAGGCAAAGAAGCCCAGCCTGCCAGTTACATCGCGGGATCCGGGACAAATGTTCTTGAACTGGGCAAAATATTTCCTGACGAAGAGACTGCTAAGCGGGCTGCGGATTCAGTGTTCAATCAGATTCAGAATGATGCCGCAACATTCAGCATACGGCTGGCCCTGGGACGTGCTGATTTGAGTGCGCAATCTCCGGTCAATGTGCAAGGGTTTAAAGACGTGATCGACAGTCAGCGCTGGGTGATTGATTCAGCTCTGCATGAGATTAATGAGAAAGGTTTTACTACTAAATTGATTCTGAAGCCTTATGTTGCAGATATCACTTATCAGTCGTCAATTTTGCAATTATAACTTGCTTTTGCGAGTTATAAGTTCATAATTACCTCATTGCTTACCTGTTATGCCGGAGGTTTTTATGATGCATTGTCCACTTTGCGGAAAAGTAGCCCATACGCGTTCGAGCCGCTATCTGAGTGAATCGACCAAGGAACGCTATCATCAGTGCCAGAATATCAAATGCAGTTGTACTTTTGCGACGCATGAATCAGTCGCCCGGGTTATCTCAAAACCGGGTAGCCAACCTGCCACTGCGTAGCCATTTTGTAGTCACTGATGTAAAAAAAAGGGGTTAGCCGATGGCTAACCCCTTGTTCTATATTAACTAGTAGATGTCGCGTTAGCGATACCTTAGTTAAGACGCTCTTTAATACGAGCAGACTTACCAGTACGCTCACGCAGGTAGTACAGTTTAGCTTTACGAACGGCGCCACGACGTTTAACAGTAATGCTGTCGATTACCGGGGAGTGAGTCTGGAATACACGCTCAACACCTTCGCCGTTAGAAATTTTGCGAACAGTGAATGCAGAGTGCAGACCGCGGTTACGAATAGCGATAACCACGCCCTCGAATGCCTGCAGACGCTTTTTAGAACCTTCAACGACCCATACCTTAATTTCCAGAGAATCACCTGGACGGAATGCAGGTACGTCTTGCTTCATCTGCTCTTGTTCGATTTGTTTAATGATATTGCTCATAATATGTCTCTTACCCTAGGTAAACTGATATATCGGGACGGCCTCGCGTTATGCTTTGGCGTTCCCTTCATAGTTTTGTTGACTGAGCCGATGTTCCTTTTGGAACTCTCTCAGCAACACCTCTTGCTCGTCAGTCAGAGCTAGGTTTTCCAGAAGTTCAGGTCTTCTAAGCCAGGTTCGACCCAGCGACTGTTTCAGGCGCCAGCGACGTATATCAGCGTGGTTGCCCGACAGTAAAACTGACGGTACCTCCATGCCTTCCAACACTTCAGGGCGGGTATAATGGGGACAATCCAACAATCCGTCAGCGAAAGAATCTTCTTCTGCTGAAGCCTGACGACCCAGAACGCCCGGTATAAAGCGGGAAACTGAATCAATCAGAGTCATTGCCGGCAACTCTCCACCGCTAAGAACATAATCGCCAATTGACCATTCTTCATCAATTTCGGTTTTAATTATGCGCTCATCGATCCCTTCATAACGGCCACAAACCAGAATAATTTTCTGATGGGCCGCCAGCTCGCAAACACCGGTTTGATCCAGTTTGCGCCCCTGAGGTGAAAGATAAATCACCTTCACACCTTCGCCTGCCGCTGCTTTTGCTGCATGAATAGCTTCCCGTAAGGGTTGCACCATCATCAGCATTCCGGGACCACCGCCATAAGGGCGCTCATCCACGGTACGATGTCGATCGTATGCGAAGTCACGAGGACTCCAGCAATTTACGCTCAACAGGCCATTCTTAACTGCCCGGCCAGTTACCCCGTAATCCGTAATTGCGCGGAACATTTCAGGAAACAGGCTAATTATACCAATCCACATAGCCTACCCCTTCCAAATGTTTGACCGCTCAACCAGACGTTGTTTACATCAGTAAACACTACGGAGGTCAAAAACCAGGATCCCAATCTACTTCAACAGTGCGAGTAGCGAGATCGACTTTCTTGATAACCTGCCCATCGAGGAACGGAATCAACCGCTCCTTGAGTCCGAAGGCATCTTTCAGGTTGGCTTTAACTACCATCACATCGTTAGAACCGGTTTCCATCATATCGATGATTTTGCCCAGTTCGTAACCGGAAGTTGTCACTACCTGGCAACCGAAAAGGTCTTTCCAGTAGTAGTCACCGTCTTCCAGTGGAGGCAGTTGCTTTGAATCGACGACAATTTCGCAATTAGTCAGAAGATTCGCGGCATCCCGATCATCAACGCCTTTGACTTTGATAATCAGGTCCTGAGTGTGGCGTTTCCAGCCTTCCAGCTCGACAACTTGCCACTTACCGGCACGCTGGATAAACCAGGGCTGGTAGTCAAAGATGCTTTCAGCGTCTTCGGTGGATGAAAACACTCTGAGCCAACCACGAATGCCGTACGTTGAACCCATTTTGCCAAGAACTAACGGCTCAGCGGGTACCACTGGATTGGATTGCTTGCTCATTGCCACCACCGCGACAGATTAAGCTGCTTTCTTAGCGTCTTTGATCAGCGCAGAAACGCGATCAGAAACGGTAGCACCCAGACCAACCCAATGGGCAACACGGTCCAGATCCATACGCAGTGCTTCAGCCTGGCCAGAAGCCAATGGGTTGAAGAAACCTACGCGTTCGATGAAACGACCGTCACGAGCGTTGCGGCTGTCGGTCACTACTACTTGATAAAACGGACGCTTTTTTGCGCCGCCACGTGCTAAACGAATTGTTACCATAACATCCTCTTTAGTTAATAAAACAACCAGACCCCATCGGGGAACGGGGTCTGGTTGCAATATAAAAAGCCCGAAAATTTTACTCATTTTGGCGCAAAAAGCAATCTAAAGCGTAGAAACCTTAGCCACCATTTTGCATGAGCCACCTATATGGCTGATATATAGGCAGTGACGTCGATTAACGGCCAGGGAAACCTGGTGGCATCATACCTTTCATGCCACGCATCATTTTCGCCATGCCGCCACTCTTCATTTTCTTCATCATGCGCTGCATATCGTCGAACTGCTTAAGTAAGCGGTTGACGTCCTGCACTTGCATGCCGGAACCCATCGCGATACGACGCTTACGGGAACCTTTAATAATTTCTGGCTTAGCGCGCTCTTTCAGCGTCATCGAGTTGATGATCGCTTCCATCCGCACCAGCACTTTGTCATCCATCTGGGATTTGACGTTATCCGGCAACTGACCGACACCCGGCAGTTTGCTCATCATACTCGCCATGCCGCCCATATTACGCATTTGCTTGAGCTGCTCGAGAAAATCGGTCAGGTCAAAGCCGTCGCCTTTCTTGAGTTTGCTGGCCAGTTTTTCAGCCTGCGCGCGGTCAACTTTGCTCTCAATATCTTCGATAAGAGAGAGAACGTCGCCCATACCCAGAATACGGGAGGCAATACGATCCGGATGAAACGGCTCCAGCGCATCGGTTTTTTCACCCATACCCAGGAATTTAATCGGCTTGCCGGTGATGTGACGAATCGACAGCGCAGCACCGCCGCGGGCATCACCGTCGACTTTTGTCAGGATCACACCGGTCAACGGCAGCGCCTCATTAAACGCTTTCGCGGTATTCGCGGCATCCTGACCGGTCATAGCATCGACCACAAACAGGGTTTCAACCGGATTAATCGCGGCATGTACCTGTTTGATTTCGTCCATCATCGCTTCGTCGACGTGTAAACGGCCGGCGGTATCGACAATCAGCACGTCGTAGAATTTCAGTTTCGCCTGCTGCAGGGCGCGGCTAACGATATCAACCGGCTTCTCCTGTGCATCAGACGGGAAGAAATCCACTTCAACTTGCTGCGCCAGGGTTTCCAGCTGTTTGATCGCCGCAGGGCGATAAACGTCGGCGGACACCACCAGTACTTTTTTCTTTTTCTTTTCTTTCAGGAATTTCGCCAGTTTACCGACGCTGGTTGTTTTACCTGCACCTTGTAAACCCGCCATAAGAACCACGGCCGGAGGCTGCGCCGCTAAGTTAAGCTCGGTGTTCGCCTCGCCCATCGCAGTTTCCAGTTCTTTCTGGACAATTTTGACGAATTCCTGCCCCGGCGTCAGACTCTTATTGACCTCATGGCCAACAGCGCTTTCCTTCACCCGGCTGATGAAGTCACGTACGACCGGCAGCGCAACGTCCGCTTCCAGTAAGGCCATACGCACTTCACGTAATGTCTCTTTGATATTTTCTTCGGTCAGCCGCCCGCGGCCGCTGATATTGCGCAGTGTGCGCGACAATCGATCGCTTAAATTCTCAAACATCGTCTCTTGCTCAACGTAATGACAGGCCGCTTTTGCGACGTAATTGCGGGATTATAACACGAAGCGCGGACGATCTCTGCTTTGGCATCTCAGATAGGTTGGAGCGTGACGCGGGTAACGTTATACTGCGGTTCTCATTCACTTTTCGATGCTACCGAAACGCTATGTCAGTTTTTGCTCTCGTCGCCATGTTGGCCTATCTGCTCAGCCTTGCACTGATCATTCCGAGCATCATCCGGAAGAACAGCGCATACCGGCGTTTAGCACTGATTTCCGTTGTGGTGGCACTTGTTTGCCACGCTGTCGCATTGCAGCAACGTATTTTCGACGTCAGCACCGGCCAGAACCTCAGCCTGGTCAATATCGGTTCGGTGGTCAGTTTAATCATCGGAACGGTGATGACCATCGTAGCCTCGCGCAATCGCGGCTGGTTTGTTTTGCCAATTGTTTACAGCTTTTCGCTGATCAATCTGGCGTTCGTGACGTTTCTTCCTGGCGAATTCATCACGCATCTTGAAGAAAGCAAAGGCTTACTGGTACATATCGGCCTGGCATTATTCTCTTATGCCACGCTGATGATTGCCGCCCTTTACGCGTTGCAACTGGCGTGGCTGGATTATCAGCTAAAGAATAAACGCCTGACGTTTACGGCTGATATGCCGCCGTTAATGAGTATTGAACGCAAACTTTTTCACATCACTCAGATTGGCGTTATTTTACTGACGCTGACGTTGTGCACCGGATTACTTTATCTGAACAACCTGTTCAGCCCAGAGAATATCGACAAGGCTGTCTTATCGATACTGGCATGGTTTGTTTATATCGTTCTGCTGTGGGGCCATTATCACGAAGGCTGGCGTGGCCGTCGCGTGGTATGGTTCAGCATGGCGGGCGCCATCCTGCTTACTCTTGCCTATTTTGGCAGTCGCCTGATCCAGCAAATCATGGTTCATTAATTAAAAGGAATACCCGTTGGAGCACGTCTCAACAACAACCCTGATCATCACATTGATCATCATGGTGGTGGTTTCGGCTTATTTTTCAGCCTCCGAAACCGGTATGATGACACTCAACCGTTACCGGTTACGTCACCTGGCTAAACAGGGTAACCGCGCGGCGCGGCGCGTCGAAAAGCTGTTAAAACGCCCGGACCAGCTGATCAGTCTGGTACTTATCGGTAACAACCTGGTCAACATCCTTGCTTCCGCTCTGGCAACCATTGTGGGCATCCGTCTTTACGGCGATGCCGGTGTAGCGATTGCCACGGGTGTACTGACATTTGTCGTACTGCTGTTTGCAGAAGTGCTGCCTAAAACATTTGCCGCCCTGAATCCTGAACGCATCGCGTTTCCGAGCAGCATTTTGTTGCGTCCGCTGCAAACCATTATGATGCCGCTGGTGTGGATCCTTAACAGTCTCTCGCGTTTGCTGATGCGAATGTTTGGTATCAAAACCACCACAAGCCTCAGTGACGCCGTCAGTAAAGAAGAGCTGCGTTCCATCGTGAACGAGTCACGCTCGAATATCTCGCGCCGGAATCAGGACATGCTGCTTTCCGTGCTTGATCTTGAGAAAGTCTCTGTTGATGACATCATGGTTCCGCGCAATGAAATCGTCGGTATTGATATCAATGACGACTGGAAATCGATTATTCGTCAGCTTACCCACTCACCTCATGGCCGTATTGTGCTTTACCGAGACTCACTCGACGACGCTATTGGGATGCTTCGTTTGCGCGAAGCTTATCGCCTGATGACCGAGAAAAAAGAGTTCACCAAAGAAAATCTGCTGCGCGCCGCTGACGAGATTTACTACATTCCGGAAGGCACGCCGCTGAATATTCAGCTGGTAAAATTCCAGCGAAATAAAAAGAAAGTGGGCATCGTGGTTGATGAATACGGTGATATTCAGGGGCTGGTAACGGTTGAGGATATCCTCGAAGAAATCGTCGGTGATTTCACGACGTCGATGTCGCCAACGCTGGCAGAAGAAGTCACGCCGCAAAGTGATGGTTCAGTACTGATCGAAGGCAGCGCGAACGTGCGGGAACTGAATAAAGCCTTTAACTGGCATCTGCCAGCCGAAGAAGCGAGAACTATCAACGGCATGCTGCTGGAAGTGCTGGAAGAGATCCCGACAATCGGTACTAATCTGCGCATTGAGGACTATGAAGTTGAGATCCTGGATGTTCAGGACAACATGATCAAACAGGTGCAGGTCCGTCCGTTACAACCGTTGCAAAGCAGTGTGAATCAGCGCTAATCCTCTGAATTTCAGACATAAAAAAGACGCGAATTTCGCGTCTTTTTTGTCATCCGCACAAACTAAAAACTAGATGTGCAGTTCGGACAATTTCTCTTTTGGCAGAGCCAGATCATCGTTATGGTTCACAACAACATCATGATCGAGAATGTGCTGTGCAATTTCCTGGGCTTCTTTCAGGGAATGCATTTCGTAAGTCCCGCACTGGTATTCATTCAGCTCAGGGATCTGGCGCTGCTCTTTCACTTTCAGAACGTCAGCCATCGCTGCTTTCCAGGAGTCAGCAACCCGTTGCTCTTCCGGCACACCAATCAGGCTCATGTAAAAACCGGTACGGCAACCCATCGGAGAAATATCAATGATTTCAACACCGTTACCGTTCAGATGATTACGCATGAAACCCGCGAACAGGTGCTCGAGCGTGTGGATACCACGTTCCGGCATCACTTCAATATTCGGGCGGCAGAAACGCAGATCGAACACAGTGATCGTGTCCCCGTGCGGGGTTTTCATGGTTTTTGCGACGCGAACAGCAGGTGCTGCCATACGGGTATGGTCTACGGTAAAGCTATCCAACAGTGGCATATCGTCACCTCTCCTAAATAAATTAATTTTTTTTACGAACTCAGGAAACCTTTTCCCAGCATGCGGGTCTTAATTAGTGAAAGACGCGCATTTGTTATCATCATCCCTGTAAACAGAGATGTTTATTTGGCCACATTAATTGTGGCCTTTTTCTTTTCTACTCATTGCTACTGCCTGCATTCGCAGCCAGGTATTCTTCAAAGCTTAGCTTATCACTGGCTTCCAGTGTGCGCTGACGCTGCCATGAACCATCCTGTTCAGCCATCAGAGCGCTTTCATCCAACACTTCCAGCGGTTCACTCACCAGCATCTGACGATATTTTTCTGCCAGTTCCAGCCCGAGGTTACCGACGCCCTGCTGTTTCAGATCCTTGAGGATGCGGGCAGAGTAAGTCAGTTCAGGATCATCAAACGCAGCAACCAGCTTTTTACAAACATCCTGATAGAGATGATCACCGTTTTGGTTATCCATGATCTGAGCTACCCGATTCAGATCAGCAAACAACGCATTGCCAACGCTGGCTAACGGCTGACGTTCATCGTTACACCCGATACCAATCGTCTGGCCCGGTTTACGTCCTTCGAGGATCACACGGTTCCAGTTTTTACGCGTACAAAGCAGCTCATCGCTGTTCATTTCCGGCGCATCCGCTAAAGCACACCATACCAAAAACAGATCCAGGAAACGCGCCTGGGTTGCATCAATACCCACCGGAGAGAACGGGTTGACGTCCAGCGAGCGGACTTCAATATATTCGATCCCGCTGCGCATCAGCGCATCCGAAGGTGTTTCACCCGATTTGGTGACCCGTTTAGGACGGATTGGCGCATAAAGTTCGTTCTCAATCTGTAACACATTGGTGTTCAGCTGAAGGTATTTCCCGTCTTTTTTCACACCCATTTCCGCATATTCAGCAGACGGTGTGCGGATCGCTCTCTTCACGCCCTGAACGTAGGTGTTCAGATCATTAAAAGTGATGCCCAGATTGCTCTGTGACTTATTGGTATACCCTAAATCACTCAGACGCAGTGATGTCGCATAAGGCAGATAACACAATCCACCTTCGGTATATTCGAAAGGCAGATCCGTTTCACGTCCTTTGAGGAATGAGGAACAGATTGCAGGCGAAGCCCCAAACAGATACGGGATCACCCAACCGAAACGGTAATAGTTACGGATGAGTTTGAAATAACCTGCAGAGATCGCCTCTTTCCCGCTTTCCGTATCAGTCACGCCCAACCGCTCTTGCCAAAACGTCATCGGCAGCGAGAAATTGTAATGGATGCCGGAAATTACCTGCATCAGCGCGCCATAGCGGTTTTTCAGGCCTTCGCGATAAAGTGTCTTTAAACGCCCGATGTTCGACGAACCATATTGCGCCAGTTCGATATCCTGTCCGGATTCGATAAAGCAGGGCATGCTGAACGGCCACATACGCTCGTCACCAAGCTCACGGGCCACATGACGATGAATGTCACGGAGAAACGCCATCAGATGTTCAATATTGTCATCGACGGGCGTAATAAATTCTAATAAGGCTTCAGCAAAATCGGTGGTGATCCAGCGATGCGTCAGAGCCGCACCTAAAGATTCCGGGTGGCCCGAAGTCGCTAATGAACCGTCAGGATTAACCCGAAGCGTTTCACGCTCGATACCACGACGAATACCTTTTAATGCCTGAGGGTGGGCTTCCAGCCAGGAAAGCGCCTGAGATACATCCGGGATCAAATTGACCTCCCGCTTGGTGAAACCATTAATTTGCAAGCATACTGAATCTGCATAGATGTGACCATAATTGATAGCTGATGCCAATCTAACCGAACCATGAGAGCCCCTCCAGCGTTACAAAAGTCAAAAGGATGTAACGCACTGCTTTTCCGATAAACATGAAAAAGACGACAGGACCCCACGGCATTCGCAGCCAACCTGCTAATACGCATAACACATCACCAATCACCGGTAACCAGCTCAGCAATAACGCCGCAGGTCCGAAGCGCTTCAGCCAGCCCTGTGCAACATTGAGTCCACGTTGAGGCTTAAGCTGCGACAAAAAGCGTCCGATGATGACGTTGGTTATGCCACCTAAGGTATTGCCAACTGATGCAGACAAAACCAGTGCCGCTGGCATTGCGCTGCCAGCTGACAATAAAGCCACTAATAAGACTTCTGAATTCCCAGGCAATAATGTGGCACTTAAAAAGCTGCTGCCGAATAAGGAAGCCAGCGCCAGGGCGCTGCTCACAGCGTACGCACGTCCACAAAATCCATATTGGCGCGTTTTGCTGCCTCAATACCAAAATCTGCATCTTCAAAGACGACACATTTTTCAGGAGGCACGCCAATCAGCTCCGCACAACGCAAAAAAGTGTCCGGTGCAGGTTTGTGATTCTTCACGTCATTGGCCCCCACAATCGCATCAAAGCAATCGCGCAGCCCTAAATGCCGTAAGAGTGCATCCGCCATCCAGTGCTCACTTCCTGTTCCTACCGCCATTGGACGCCGGCCATGATAAGCCTTCACGACATCAATCAGCGGCAGAGGACGTACGGTATCGAGCAACATTTCCTGCACGGCAGCCGTTTTCTCAGCAGCAAGAAGATGGGAGTCCATCTCAACATTATTACTGTCTATAACAAACTTGGCGATCCGCCAGGTTGGAGAGCCATTCAGAGCGACCATGGAGTCGACATCATACCGCATGCTGTATTTGGTCAAGACCTGATGCCATGCCTTACGGTGCGTAGGTTCGGTATCCAATATGTTGCCATCCATATCAAATATTAGCCCTTCGTATCGATCGTACATCGAATGCTCCATGATCACGAAAAAACAGGAAAACTACTTTATCGCAAAGTCTGTAGAAAGTCGCATTTTGTCCACGCGCACAGCACATCAGAACACGTCAGAAAGATCAGGAAAATGAAAAAGAAGAGTGAGATACAGACGTGAAATCCAGAAAACAAAAAACCCGCCGAAGCGGGTTTTCTAATGCTGAAAGACAAAAATCGCTTCAACATACACAAAATATGGTGCACCCAGGAAGATTCGAACTTCCGACCGCTCGGTTCGTAGCCGAGTACTCTATCCAGCTGAGCTATGGGTGCATTGGGTTACTACAGATTTTATTTCGGAAATTGCTAAAAGAATGGTGCACCCAGGAAGATTCGAACTTCCGACCGCTCGGTTCGTAGCCGAGTACTCTATCCAGCTGAGCTATGGGTGCATTTTGATTCTTACTGCAGATTTACCTGACCATTTTACCGTACTACATCAGCTTTCGCTTTTGCCCTTCACGCTCATTTGATTGCAAATCAACATACATTCAGGAAAGTATGGTGCACCCAGGAAGATTCGAACTTCCGACCGCTCGGTTCGTAGCCGAGTACTCTATCCAGCTGAGCTATGGGTGCATTTTAAATGGCGGTGAGGCGGGGATTCGAACCCCGGATGCAGCTTTTGACCGCATACTCCCTTAGCAGGGGAGCGCCTTCAGCCTCTCGGCCACCTCACCATACGCCTCTTGCGAGTGTGCTGACTAACTTTGTTCAAGCTCATCGGCACTGCGTGGCGCACATATTACTTTCTGGCCCTTATAAGTCAAACCCTTTTTTCCTAACAATCACCCGTTTGGACATTTCACGCGCAACCTGAGCAGTTTGAACACAATAACAGGCCGCGAACGCGTAAAAAACGCCTTCATTTTTAGAAAAAGACAATTCAGGAGATAAGACACAGGAAGAAATTAAAAACTAAAACGCAGGAAAACGAGGGAAGAATAAGGGATAACACACACAAAAGAGGTTCAGCGCCTCGCCATTAGCGAGACGCCTCGTAAATCAGTAACTCGTCTGCTGTGACTTTTCAGCCTGAATACGCTGATAAATCTCTTCACGGTGAACAGAGACCTCTTTCGGCGCATTCACACCAATGCGCACCTGATTACCTTTAACACCTAATACGGTAACAGTAACCTCATCGCCAATCATGAGGGTTTCACCAACTCGGCGAGTTAGAATAAGCATTCTTTGCTCCTTGAATAATTAAAAGAGTCGGGTCTCTCAGTTTCCCGGCCATTATCGATCATAAGCGGGTAAAACGTAAGCCATGACCCCTACATAAAATGTAAGCAGCCTGCAACTTCAGCCATGAGTACTTTAAGTTTAGCCGATATCGTCATTGTCGCGACTTTAATCGCGAAGCTTACATTGCCATTAAGACTGAAAACGCCATACAGCACAATACATTATGACGTTTTCATGGTTAGCTATTTATTTCTTATTACAGCTTAGCTTCAACCCAGGCTTCAACAGTCGCCAGCGCGGCAGGCAATGCCTGTACATCGCTGCCGCCAGCCTGCGCCATATCAGGACGACCACCACCTTTGCCACCGACCTGCTGTGCCACAGAAGCAATCAGCTCACCGGCTTTAACACGATCGGTCAGATCCTTTGTGACACCTGCAATCAGGCTGACTTTGTCATCGGCAATGGTTGCCAGGACAATAATCACTGATCCTAACTGATTTTTCAGGTCATCAACCATCGTACGCAGCATTTTAGGCTCTACGTTATCCAATTGACGAACCAACAGTTTAACGCCTTTCACTTCTTTCGCCTGGCTGGACAGTGATGCACTTTCCTGCGCGGCTTGCTGACCTTTCACCTGCTGAAGTTCTTTTTCCAGCGTACGTGAACGCTCAATCAGAGAACGAATTTTATCGGTGATGCTGTTCACATCCCCTTTAACCAGATGCGCGACATCCTGCAGCAAATCACTTTGCTGATGCAGGGCATTAATCGCGTTTTCACCGGTGATCCCTTCAATACGACGAACACCTGCTGCAGTACCGGATTCACTCTGAATACGGAACAGGCCGATATCACCGGTACGACTGGCGTGCGTACCGCCACACAATTCGGTAGAGAAATCGCCCATGCTCAGCACACGAACGCTGTCTTCGTATTTCTCACCAAACAGCGCCATTGCACCTTTTTCTTTCGCTTCGTCCAGATCCATGATGGTGGTCTGAATCGGCAAGTTGCGACGAATCTGGGCATTCACCAGATCTTCTACCTGGCGAATTTCCTCTGGTTTCATTGCTTCAAAATGCGAGAAGTCAAAACGCAGATAGTTATCGTTAACCAGAGAACCTTTCTGAGCAACGTGCTTGCCCAGCACCTGACGCAGCGCGGCATGCAGCAAGTGCGTTGCCGAGTGGTTCAGACGGATGCGGTCACGGCGGGCGACATCAACTTCTGCTTCGACGCTGTCGCCGATACTCAGTTTACCTGCGCTCAGTGCGCCCTGATGACCGATCGCTTTTCCATATTTCTGGGTATCAGAAACAGAGAATACGCCAGTAGTCGTTTTCAGAATGCCTTTATCGCCAACCTGTCCACCAGATTCACCGTAGAACGGCGTGTCATCCAGAACCACGATAGCATTAACGCCAGCCTGAATATCATTCACTGGCTGCCCATCGACAAACAGCGCCACGACTTTGGAATGGCGCTGCAAATGTTCGTAGCCTGAGAACTGAGTCACGCCGTCAACACGCACCATGCTGTTGTAGTCTGCGCTGAAACCGCTGGACTCACGTGCGCGGCGGCGTTGAACATCCATCGCTTTTTCAAAACCGGCTTCATCCACTTTCAGATTACGTTCACGGCAAACGTCAGCAGTCAGATCCAGCGGGAAACCAAAGGTGTCGTACAGACGGAAAGCAATTTCGCCGTCCAGAGTGTCGCCTTTCAGTGCAGCCAATTCTTCGTCCAGCAACGCCAGTCCGCGCTCCAGAGTACGGGCAAACTGTTCTTCTTCGGTTTTCAGCAGTTGCTCAACCATCGCCTGCTGTTCTTTCAGTTCTGTCGCAGCCGGCCCCATCACTTCAATCAGCGGAGCAACCAGTTTGTAGAAGAACGTGTCTTGCGCCCCCAGCATGTTGCCGTGACGGATCGCACGACGAATGATACGACGCAGCACATAGCCACGGTTTTCATTCGACGGGATAACGCCATCTGCAATCAGGAATGCGCATGAACGGATATGGTCAGCAATAACGCGCAGGGATTTGTTGCTCAAATCGGTCGCGCCAGTGACTTCTGCCACCGCAGCGATCAGTTTCTGGAACAAGTCGATGTCGTAGTTTGAGTTCACATGTTGCATAACCGCAGTGATACGCTCAAGCCCCATCCCGGTATCTACGGATGGTTTTGGCAGTGGCAGCATGGTGCCGTCAGCCTGACGGTTGAACTGCATGAACACCAGGTTCCAGATCTCGATATAACGGTCGCCATCTTCTTCAGCAGAACCCGGAGGACCGCCCCAGATGTGATCGCCATGATCATAGAAAATCTCGGTACAAGGGCCGCAAGGGCCGGTATCGCCCATCTGCCAGAAGTTATCAGAAGCAAATGCGCCGCCTTTATTATCGCCAATGCGGATAATACGTTCTTTTGGAACGCCGACTTCTTTTTCCCAGATTTCGAAGGCTTCGTCATCAGTCTCATAGACGGTGACCCACAACTTCTCTTTCGGCAGATTAAACCAGTTTTCGCCGGTCAGTAGTTCCCAGGCGTAGTTGATGGCATCGTGTTTGAAGTAATCACCGAAGCTGAAGTTGCCCAGCATTTCGAAGAAGGTGTGGTGACGTGCGGTATAACCGACGTTTTCGAGGTCGTTGTGCTTACCGCCTGCGCGGACGCAACGCTGAGATGTGGTGGCGCGGTTGTAATCACGCTTATCCAGACCGAGGAAAACATCTTTAAATTGGTTCATCCCGGCATTGGTAAACAACAGTGTCGGATCGTTTGTCGGGACAAGCGAACTGCTTGAAACAATGTTGTGTCCCTTACTATGGAAGAAATCGAGAAACGCTTGACGGATCTCAGCGGTGCTCTTGCTCATAAATGTCCCGGAATCATGCTGGAAGAACGGCTCTTGAGCCGGATAACGCTGCATATGGCAGCAATCTGTTCAGCTCACGAACGAAAAAGTGCGGATAAGATAAAATTTCTGCGCGGGGAAGTAAAATACCGTATGCGGTCAATCGTCAAAATCGCGATAAATAGACTGTATTTCTTCCTGAAAGAAGCCCCGGTAGAGCAAATAACGCAGAACTTTTGATTTTTCTTTCCAGTCAGTCGGTAAATTTTCACCAAATTTCCTGACGGCCAAATCCCGCGCCAGAACGCACCAGTCTACCTCAGTGTTTTCCAGCGCCACTGTAATGATTTCTTTATCGACGCCTTTTTGCAGTAATTCCGAACGGATGCGCTGCGCACCGTAACCTTTGTTACTGCGACCGGAAATATAACGGCTGGCAAATTTGGCATCATCGAGCCAGTGATGCTGATAGCAGTAGTCAATCACCGCCTGCACATGTTCTTCCGCAATTTCTTCTGGCACTGGCCGCGGCTGAGGTTTAGCTCTCACCACCTCTTCTTCAGCAAACGCATTTTGCTCCGCTTTTTTACGTGATGACCAGCTGTTTTTCTTATTCTGAGGTTTAACAAAAGGCATTGGTGGAATAAGCAACTTGCGGCGCAACTCTGTTTCGCCGTGATCACGCTGAGAAAGCAGGCGCATAGCGCGGTTAATCAGCGTGTTGATTTTCGCTGCATCACCGTCTTTTTTCTGCGGCTCAAACAGCGTGGACTCACTGTTTTGCGCAACGTCTTCCAGCAATTTTTTCAGGTCGACGATTTTTTCATTAAGTATTTTTTCATCGGGCATAAGATTTCCCCCTGATATGCAAAATGCCAGTCTGGAAACCAGACTGGCATTTTAACGACTGTTGAAAGTAGCGGACAAAGTCCCCTGCCCTTCAAATGTCTTTGTCAGACAACCGCGAAATTAAAACTCTTCGCTGGTTTCCATGTTGTCGTCAGCGTCTTCAGCAGTAGTCGCAACGCTCAATTCACCGGTGCCGCTCAGCAGCATATCACGCAGTTTTTTGTCCAGTTCAGCAGCAACTTTCGGGTTTTCTTTGAGGTAGTTACAAGAGTTCGCTTTACCCTGACCAATCTTCTCGCCGTTGTAACTGTACCATGCACCCGCTTTCTCGATCAGTTTGTGCTTAACGCCCAGGTCGATCAGTTCGCCGTTGATGTTGATACCTTCGCCGTACAGGATCTGGAATTCAGCTTGTTTAAATGGTGCGGCGATTTTGTTCTTCACGACTTTCACACGTGTTTCACTACCGACAACCACATCACCTTCTTTGATAGCGCCGATACGACGGATATCCAGACGTACAGAGGCATAGAATTTCAGGGCGTTACCGCCGGTGGTGGTTTCCGGGTTACCGAACATCACACCGATTTTCATACGGATCTGGTTGATGAAGATCAGCAGGGTATTGGCGTTTTTCAGGTTACCCGCAAGCTTACGCATCGCCTGGCTCATCATACGAGCTGCGAGGCCCATGTGAGAGTCACCAATTTCGCCTTCGATTTCAGCTTTTGGCGTCAGTGCGGCAACGGAGTCAACGATGATAACGTCAACGGCGCCTGAACGGGTCAGCGCATCACAGATTTCCAGAGCCTGTTCACCGGTATCTGGCTGAGAACACAGCAGGTTATCGATATCGACGCCCAGTTTTTTAGCGTAGATAGGGTCCAGCGCGTGTTCTGCATCGATGAACGCACAGGTTTTGCCTTCACGCTGTGCAGCAGCGATAACCTGCAGAGTCAGCGTGGTTTTACCGGAGGATTCCGGACCATAAATTTCAACGATACGGCCCATTGGCAAGCCGCCAGCACCTAACGCGATATCCAAAGACAAAGAGCCGGTAGAGATCGTTTCGACGTCCATGGAGCGATCTTCACCCAGACGCATGATGGAGCCTTTACCGAATTGCTTTTCAATCTGGCCCAGTGCTGCAGCTAACGCTTTTTGCTTGTTCTCATCAATAGCCATTTTTACTCCTCGTCTGATACAGGGGAACATCCCGCCTGCATCACTGAATATAATTTATGTACAGGTAATTGGCAGTAATTATACTGTATGCTCATACAGTATCAAGCCTAATTTTTAATAAACTCACGCAATGCAGTTTGTAACGAAAAAACAGCAGCTTGCAAACGCACTGCTTCGCGATCGCCGGAAAACTGCTGTTTCGCGGTCAGAACCCGTCCGTCTTTTCCGGCAAATCCAAACCAGACAGTGCCGACAGGCTTTTCTGCAGAACCCCCGTCAGGGCCGGCGATACCGCTGACCGAAACCGCCACATCAGCACCCGCCGCATGTAACACGCCCAGTGCCATTTCATGCACCACCTGCTCACTCACTGCGCCATATTGCTCAAGCGTGCTTTCAGAAACGCCCAGCAATTCATGCTTGGCCGCATTGCTGTAAGTGACAAATCCGCGGTCAAACCAGGCGGAGCTTCCGGCAATATCGGTAATCGCTTTGGCAATCAGGCCACCGGTACAGGATTCCGCACAGGTTACCCACCATCCCTTCGCTTTCAGCGCCGCCCCGATTTCCACACTCAGTTCATGTAAACGTTTTTCGCTCATACTCCCTCCTGGCGGGTCATCTGAAACTGACCCGATGTTAGCATTTCTCTTCCGGTCTGTGAGTCCCGTCGAAGCGTTTTGCGCGATGTATTCAGAATTGGAATAAAAAGAAAAAGAAGGGCCACAATCTGCGGCCCTCATGAAAGATTAACTCACCGGCGTTAGCGCGCGGCTTTCACCGCTTCACCCAGTTGCCATACCGCCATCGCATAATGCACGCTGTGGTTGTAGCGGGTGATGGTGTAGAAATTCGGCAATCCGTACCAGTACTGGTAATTAGTGCCCATATCAAGGCGCAGCAAGCTGGCTTCCTGATAATTGCCCAGTGAACCCAGCGGGCTAAGCCCCGCTGCTTTGAGCGTATACAACGGATACTTGGTTTTGAAGCCATTCTCCAGCAGAGGCGCCTGGCCTGCTGCCGGCACCGCAATCGGTGCGCCTTTCGTCCAGCCGTGTGCCTTGAAATAATTGGCGACACTGCCGATGGCATCAATCGGATCCCACAGGTTGGCATGACCATCACCGTTAAAGTCTACAGCGTAGTCCTTATAAGAGGATGGCATAAACTGGCCATAGCCCATCGCACCCGCAAAGGAACCACGTAAACTCAGCGGATCATCGCCTTCACGGCGGGACATCAGCAGGAAGGTTTCCAGCTCGCCGGAGAAATATTCTGCCCGGCGCGGATAAGCAAAGGATAAGGTCGCCAGCGCATCGATTATGCGGGTTTTACCCATTACGCGTCCCCAGCGGGTTTCCACACCGATAATCCCGACAATGATTTCCGGCGGCACGCCGTAAACCTGTTCCGCACGCTGTAACGCATCCTGATACTGATTCCAGAACACTACGCCGTTTTGCACGTTATCCGGCGTAATGAATTTGCTGCGATAGCGGTTCCATGCGCCATTCGGCACGGTAGATGGCGGGCCAGATGGCGCCTGCTGATCCATCAGTCGTAATACAAATCCCAGACGTTTGGTTTGCGACAGGACATCATGCAATTGCTGACGGTCAAATCCGTGCTCGCGCACCATTTTGTCAACAAACTGGTTCATGGCCGGATCATAGGCGAAATCACCGGTCTGGACGGCACCGGTGTGCTCAGCCTGCAGCAGAAAACCACCAGCGGGAACCGTATTCGCACTGGCATTTCTTCCATCGGAAAAAGGATTTCGCGGGCCTTCAGGTTGAGGTGCGGGCTTATTACTGCTACATGCAGAAAGTGTAAGAACCAGGGGAAGAATGACTGCCAGGTGGCGCATCGGATATCCGTAACCATGCAATAAAAGAGGTGCGGATATGGTAGAGCATTATTAAAGCCGAAAAAACTGAAAATCATCGTCTTTACAAGGCACAAAAATTCTAAGTGACGGGCCCGCTGTAACGGACCCGCACGTGTTAAAAATACTGCGTAATTATTTCACCGACGGCGTCTTGGAACGCCACTGGCTGCCTGATTTAAGCGTACTGCTTTCCTCAAATTTCACCGGATTATCACGATAAGCTTTCAGCTTGTTGCGCATCCAGCTGCTGGCATCACCCACGCCGCTGATCACCCCGGTCGTCGCTCCGCCGCCCAGGTGGACATGGAAAATACCGCGTGACGGGAAATCCAGATACTTAGGTGTGGAAAGATCCCATGAATGCCGGGAGAACAGTTCCCGGGTGTCGTGGCCCATCATTGAGGCATAAGCGGCATCGAATTTCAGCGGCAGAAGGCGTTCATGGATGGCATCCACCGAGGCACCAATTTCGGAATGCCCCATCAGGTAGCTGCCGCCGCTGCCCCAGTTCTGGGTGTTGAAATCAGCATTAACCTCATCTGCGGAAGTTGGCAGATGGCTGGCCGGGATCTGCCATGGCAGAACCGGTTGACGCAGGTGGCGACTTAAGGATGCGCAGAAATCGAACGTACGCTCCCATTCGTATGGCGAATAACAATAACCATTGGCATATGAACGGATAGTGAAGTCATCAGCCTCATAACGGTCAGCGGCCATAAAATCAGCGCCCTTCGCCACGTCAGGAGAACCGTCTGCACGGATATATTCGATGTCATCAAACACGCCGACCAGCAAGGCATATTGCGCCGTCAGTCTGCCCGCAGTGAACGGATCAACCGTCATTTTTTTATGTTGCCCGTCAGCGGCATCAAAAACATCATCGTAGACGAAATCTTTATAAATCCACTGCGAACCTGCCACTCCCCACAGGTTGACCTGCCAGCCGAGTACGACGTCTGGCGCAACCACGCGCGTCAGCCAGTTTACCGCCCGGATATAGCCTTTCAGGGTATTGGTGATGCCTGCCGGAACCTGCACATTCACATTGTGGTGGGCAAGTGCTTCGCTCAGAGGCTGACGAACCGGAATTTCATACGTTGGCAGGAAACCGTATTTCTGGCATTCGCCGAGATAATCCGGATTCACAATATACCCGGCTGGTACCGGATGTTCCGCATCCTGCTGGGATTGCGCCATTTGCAACGACTGAATAAAGTTGGCGAAGCTGAATTTATGGCGTACCGGATCAGCAATAATATTCGGCACATCACCCAATGATAAGTTACAGGTGTAAGACACCATCAGCGGCAACACGGGTTCATTCAGTTTGGCGGAGACGTCCCGTGCCATTTTAATAATTTGCAGCGTCGGTTCTTTAGACGGTGACAGATAATCGCCCGCATCGCCCATGCCGTCATCACCGGAATATTTGAAAATTGAAGACACACGCGCCGCGGCAAAATCATCCACGTTAGTCGGCACCATATTGGCGCAGGCACCAAAGGTGAGGAACTCAGGGAAACCTTTCACGTGCAGATTCGCCCCTTTCACAATCGTCACATTCAGCTGTGCCGGTGCATTCGCGCTGACCAGTAACGGCTGAGGGCTGACATCCACGTAATGTACGATGCCGTTGTGAATAAAGGTTCCCGAGACCACGGTATAAGAACCCGGCACAACCAGAACTGGCTGCTCAATGCTGCCATTTTGCGCGGCAATCGCATCGAAGCGGTACTGACGAGGTGTAGCCGAATTGTCTGTCAGTCGCAGGGAAATGGATTTACTGACCGCGCTTTCCGCTTTCACACTGACCGTCAGCTTCGCAGCATTTGGCTGTGAATCACCACGCTGGCTGACCTGCGCCTGAGTGAAGTTAATACTGTGATACTGGCCGTCGAACTGACCGTCGTAATCATCAAACAGATAATGAATATTGTTCAGACGTAAATCGGCAATACGGATTTCAAAGCGGCCGGTAGCAGGTAAATGTTCCAGACGATATTGCTGGCCGGAGCGTACTGGCAGGCTCAGTTTATCTGTGCCGTTCTCGCTGCAAATCAGCGTCAGCTCTTCATCGCGCAAACCGGCAATGCCTGAAAAATTCAGTGCCACATCAATAGTTGTACTGCGATCCACAGCGCCGAAAGTGACGGCCAGCGAGGTGGTACGGCCTTTATCAATGGTGATTTCTGTCTGTCCGAGATTGACAGGCACGCGGACAGTACCGTCTTCCGTGCTTAATTCTGCTGCAAAGACACTGTAATTCCCCGCATTGACGGAAAATTTAGAGACGTGACCAAACTCTGGCAAAACGCGCAATGTTTTATCGCCGCGCACCAGACGCAGTTCGAGTGCGGCATTTGTCAGCCCGGCAGGCAACGGCGGACAACTGACCGACAATTCACCGGTAACACCCGGTTCTTCATCAGCGGCCAGCGCAAAGGTTTCGCGGAAATCAGACCAGGCAGGCGAATCCGCAGAGGAGACGTTCAGCCCCATATGAATTTTCTGAATGGCATCGCCTACAGGCTGTCCATCGGTCGGCTCAATCGTCACTTTGACATCAAAAATCCCGCCGCCAACTTCCGTGGATTCCACTTTCGTGCCGAGCGGTTTCCACGGATTGGTTTCGACATTAATATCACCGGCAGTTATTTTTCCGGGTGCTGAAAATACGATCACTAACTTTTCTTTAATATCAACCGCGCCGCCAGACGTTGATTTAATCTCATTCAAATCGAGAGTGGGATACCAGGCATCGTTGATCATGTTTAATTTAAATTGCAATTGCATAATACTTCTCCGCAAAGATGGATAAATAGTGTGGAAAATCCCGTATTAATAAGGTCATCCGGGAACAGCCATCACCCTAGCAGAGGAGTACAACATTCATATCCACACTTAATTCATTTTATATACTTATTATTAATAATATTACGAACAACTAACCCATTAATATAACGGCACGTTTTTTATTATTATCACCCCCTTATTATTACTCTCAAAAAAATAAAAACTCTATTATTACGCCCGTTGCAACATGTTCAAATCCCCTGACCTTTACGCTCTGCAAACGAAGGGGGTGTTACATATCTGGTTTGCGCGATGCTTTCCATTTTTAGTTGTGACAGCTTCTTGCCCGCTGGGCTAAGATACGCAACAGAAAAAATCCTTAAACCCATCGCGTCGAAAAATGGATTAAAAAGATTAAGTCTATGACAAATAATGTAAACCTGGATGCCCACACCCCGATGATGCAGCAGTATCTGCGTCTGAAAGCTGAGAACCCGGAAGTTCTGCTGTTCTATCGCATGGGTGACTTTTACGAACTGTTTTATGACGATGCGAAACGCGCATCTCAGCTGATGGATATCTCCCTGACCAAACGCGGCGCTTCTGCCGGTGAGCCGATCCCGATGGCGGGCGTGCCTTATCATGCGGTAGAAGGTTATCTGGCGAAACTGGTCCAGCTAGGGGAATCCGTCGCGATTGCTGAACAAATTGGCGACCCGGCCCTAAGTAAAGGGCCGGTTGAACGCAAAGTGGTACGCATCGTCACGCCGGGCACCGTCAGTGACGAAGCATTGCTGAGCGAGCGTCATGATAACCTGCTGGCGGCTATCTGGCAGGACGGGCGCGGGTTTGGTTATGCCACGCTGGATATCAGTTCCGGCCGTTTCCGCGTCGCACAGCCTGACGATCTGGAAACCATGGCAGCCGAATTACAGCGCACAAATCCGGCGGAATTACTCTACCCGGAAAGCTTTGAAGCCATGTCGCTGATTTCCTCCCGCCGTGGCCTGCGCCGCCGTCCGATGTGGGAATTCGAGCTGGAAACCGCGAAACAGCAGCTTAATCTGCAATTCGGTACCCGCGATCTGAGCGGCTTCGGCGTTGAGCAGGCTGCTCAGGCGCTGCGTGCTGCCGGTTGTCTGCTGCAATACGTTAAAGATACCCAGCGCACCGCCCTGCCGCATATCCGTGGCGTCACCATGGAGCGCCAGCAGGATGGGATTATTATGGATGCGGCCACGCGCCGTAATCTGGAGCTGACGCAAAATCTGGCGGGTGGTGTAGAGAACACGCTGGCGGCAGTGCTGGATCAGGCCGTAACGCCGATGGGCAGCCGCATGCTCAAGCGCTGGATCCACATGCCGAGCCGCGATATCAAACTGCTGACGCATCGTCAGCAGGCGATTGGTGCGTTACAGGATATCACCGCCGATTTACAGCCGGTGCTGCGTCAGGTCGGCGACCTCGAGCGTATTCTGGCACGTCTGGCACTGCGCAGCGCACGTCCGCGTGATCTGGCCCGTATGCGTCATGCCATGCAGCAACTGCCGGAAATCCGCGAGATCTTGCAGGGAACCGAAGCCGCTCATGTGAAAACGCTGGTGGAGCAAACCGGTGACTTTACCGAACTGGTGGAACTGCTTGAACGCGCTGTGATCGAAAGCCCGCCGGTTCTGGTGCGTGACGGTGGCGTAATCGCACCAGGTTACAACGCTGAGCTGGATGAATGGCGTGCGCTGGCAGACGGCGCGACGGATTATCTCGATCGTCTGGAGATCCGCGAACGTGAAAAGCTGGGGCTGGATACGCTGAAAGTCGGTTTCAACGGCGTTCACGGTTATTACATTCAGGTCAGCCGTGGGCAGAGCCATCTGGTGCCGATTCATTACGTCCGTCGCCAGACGCTGAAAAATGCCGAGCGCTACATCATTCCTGAGCTGAAAGAGTACGAAGACAAGGTGCTGACCTCCAAAGGTAAAGCCTTGTCTCTGGAAAAGGCGCTGTACGAAGAGTTGTTCGATTTGCTGATGCCGCACCTGTCTGCATTACAGCAAAGCGCCAGTGCACTGGCCGAACTGGATGTGCTGAGCAATCTGGCGGAACGTGCTTACACGCTCAATTACGCCTGTCCGACCATGAGTGAAAAACCGGGTATTAATATTACCGGCGGTCGCCATCCGGTGGTTGAGCAGGTGCTAAGTGAACCGTTTATTTCTAACCCGCTGAACATGTCCCCGGCGCGACGGATGCTTATTATCACCGGTCCGAACATGGGCGGTAAAAGTACCTATATGCGCCAGGCAGCACTGATTGTTCTGATGGCGCATATCGGCAGCTATGTACCGGCGGAAGCCGCTGTCATCGGGCCGGTGGATCGCATCTTCACCCGTGTCGGTGCCGCGGACGATCTGGCTTCCGGGCGTTCGACCTTTATGGTGGAAATGACAGAGACGGCGAATATCCTGCACAACGCGACCGAAAACAGCCTGGTGCTGATGGATGAAATCGGGCGCGGGACATCAACGTACGATGGTTTGTCGCTGGCATGGGCATGTGCGGAAAACCTCGCCAGCCGTATTAAAGCCATGACGTTGTTCGCCACCCATTATTTCGAGCTGACCACCCTGCCGGAAAAAATGGAAGGCACCGTCAACGTGCATCTGGATGCTATCGAACACGGCGACACTATCGCGTTTATGCACAGCGTACAGGATGGCGCCGCCAGCAAGAGTTATGGTCTGGCCGTTGCCGCACTGGCTGGTGTGCCACGTGATGTGATTAAGCGCGCCCGTCAGAAACTGAAAGAGCTGGAAACGTTGTCGAACAACGCTGCCGCCAGCAAAGTTGACGGTCCGCAACTGGCTTTACTGACCGAAGAAGTGTCTCCGGCAGTTGAGGCACTGGAGTCACTGGATGCAGATTCTTTATCGCCACGTCAGGCGCTGGAATGGATCTATCGTCTGAAAGATATGGTGTAAACGTCCGCTGAACTGAACCGGATGCATAAAAAAACGGTGGGGATTAACCCACCGTTTTTATTGGATGCTGCATATTGTGGCAATTGCCTGTGAGTTATTTACTCACGGAAAAGTGCTTCGATACTCAGTCCTTGCCCCTGCAGGATTTCACGCAGGCGACGCAAACCTTCTACCTGAATCTGACGAACACGTTCACGTGTCAGACCAATTTCGCGGCCCACATCTTCCAGCGTTGCCGCTTCATAGCCTAACAGGCCAAAACGACGCGCCAGCACTTCACGCTGTTTTGCATTCAACTCGAATAACCACTTCACGATACTCTGTTTCATATCGTCGTCTTGTGTGGTGTCTTCCGGGCCGTTGTCTTTTTCATCCGCCAGAATATCTAACAACGCTTTCTCTGAGTCACCACCCAATGGGGTGTCTACAGAAGTGATGCGTTCATTCAGGCGCAACATACGGCTGACGTCATGTACCGGTTTGTCGAGTTGCTCAGCAATCTCTTCAGCGCTCGGTTCATGGTCCAGTTTATGTGCAAGTTCACGTGCGGTACGCAGGTAAACGTTCAGTTCTTTAACGATATGAATCGGCAGACGAATAGTACGGGTTTGATTCATAATCGCCCGTTCGATTGTCTGACGGATCCACCATGTTGCATAGGTAGAGAAACGGAAGCCGCGCTCAGGGTCGAATTTTTCAACCGCACGGATCAGACCCAGGTTACCTTCCTCGATCAAATCCAGCAGTGCCAGACCGCGGTTACTGTAGCGGCGGGCAATTTTAACCACCAAACGCAGATTACTTTCAATCATACGGCGGCGGGAAGGAACATCTCCCCGCAGCGCGCGTCGTGCGAAATAAACTTCCTCTTCTGCGGTAAGCAGAGGGGAATAACCGATTTCACCGAGGTACAGTTGAGTGGCATCCAGCACTCGTTGGCTTACAGTCTGCGACAACAATTCTTCTTCAGCATCGTTGTCGGCAGTCTCTTCGACTATTGCTTTCTCGTCAAAGGCTTCAGCGCTGTTCTCATCGAAATCTACATCATCATGTAACTCGTTAACTTTCAGCGTATTCTGACTCATAAGCTGCTCCTACCCGTGGTCCCGAGGGCAGAATCGATGCTCTGCCCCGATTTATCGCTGCGGAAGATAACGCAGCGGGTTTACGGATTTCCCCTTGTAACGAATTTCAAAATGCAATCTTACTGAACTGGTTCCGGTGCTACCCATAGTCGCTATTTTTTGACCCGCCTGCACTTCTTGTTGTTCCCGGACCAGCATTGTATCGTTATGTGCATAGGCGCTCAGGTAATCATCATTGTGTTTGATGATGATTAGATTACCGTAACCGCGAAGAGCATTACCGGCGTAGACCACACGCCCCGAGGCGGTTGCTACGACAGACTGTCCACGCGAACCAGCAATATCGATCCCCTTATTTCCCCCTTCAGAAGCTGAGAAATTATCGATAATTTTCCCGTCAGTCGGCCATTTCCAGGAGGAAACCGGACCGCCATTATTTGTAGATGTGGCGACGGGAGTGCTGGCTACAGCAACAGGTGTTGTGGTGGTAGTAACTGCACCTGATGAAGGCAACATCTTGCCTACATTCTGTTTACCAGAAGAATCAGAATACGTGGTAGTTGGTTGAGATGCAACCACAGAACCTGTGAGCATGCCCCCGGTTGGAACTTTCGGAACACCGCCATTTGTGGCATCTGTGACCGCTATCGCACCCCCGGTACTTGCTGCGGAAGAGACGTTATTTATCTGGATTGTCTGGCCAACTTCGAGGCTGTATGGCTCTGGGATATTATTGCGCGCGGCCAGGTCGCGGAAGTCATTGCCCGTGATCCATGCAATATAAAACAGAGTGTCGCCACGCTTCACCTGATAGGTGCTGCCACTGTAACTTCCCTTAGGGATTGAGTTATAGCTGCGGTTGTACACAATGTGTCCGCCAGGGCCGACAGCAGGCGCCATTTGCGGAGTGGAATTCAGAGTATTCTGACTACTATTGCCACTGCCACCGCCGCCATTAACGCTGCTGATGGGTGCAGATGTCGTTGAATTGTTCGTACATCCCGCCATCCAGGCACTGATAAAAGTACACATTACAATGCGGCTTAGTGTTTTTATTGGGCTTCCCGTGCTCATATTTCCCCCGTTACGGCAATCTCAGAATATCTCTTTAACCTCGCACACCGCGCCAGCTGGCGCTTTTCGTGTCATCAGACACGGTGCGGGCAGGCAACATGCTCATTCAGGCCTTTGCCCAAATGCCGCTGTGCCATAAAAAACTGTAGTGGATGCTATCAACATCGCCAGTACAGCACCATATAACAGTTGTATTTAAATTTTAAGAGGTTAGTCCTGCAGGGATCGGCTTATCACCGGTTTCAGGCGAGCTCGCCTTTCACCAGCGGGACAAAACGAACGGCTTCGATAGTCTCTGCAACAAACTCGTCACCACGTCGTGTGACCCGTTGCAATGTTTGATTTTCTTCGCCCACGGGCAGAATTAATACGCCGCCATCATCGAGTTGTTGCAGTAGATCTTGAGGTATTTCAGGAGGTGCAGCAGTGACAATAATGGCATCAAACGGGCCACGCGAAGGCCAGCCCTGCCAGCCGTCACCATGACGGGTGGAGACATTATGCAAATCGAGTTGCTTGAGGCGTCTTTTGGCCTGCCACTGCAACCCTTTGATGCGCTCAACCGAGAAAACATGTTCAACCAGGTGTGCCAGAATCGCAGTCTGATAGCCTGACCCGGTGCCAATTTCCAGCACACGAGACGACGGTTCAAGGCGCAGCAGCTCGGTCATTCTCGCCACGGTATAAGGCTGAGAAATGGTCTGACCGGAGCCAATAGGCAACGCAGTGTTTTCGTAAGCTTTATGCTGAAATGCCTCATCCACGAAACGCTCACGCGGCACAGATTCTATGGCATGCAACAGTTTTTCATCATGAATGCCCTGCTGGCGAAGTTGTTCCAGCAGGTTGTACATCGGTTTATTCACCATTCGCGCTCACCCCGGCCTTTTCCAACCATGAGACCACGACATCCTGAGCCGCATAGGCGGTTAAATCCACCTGAAGTGGCGTCACTGAAACATAACCTTGCGCGACAGCAGCAAAATCAGTATCAGGTGCGACATCAAATTTATCCCCCGGCGGGCCAATCCAGTACAAGTCCTGACCACGCGGGTCCTGCTGACAAAATACCTGCTCGGCCGGATGACGGCTACCGCAACGCGTCACCTTGATCCCCTTGATCTGCGAAAGTGGCAAATCCGGGACGTTAATATTCAGAATTTTGCCAGTACGCAAAGGCTCACGCGCCAGAGCCCTGAGGATCCGACAGGTGATGATCGCCGCCGTGTCATAATGCTGATGGCCGTCCAGTGAGACCGCCAGCGCGGGAAAGCCCAGATGGCGGCCTTCCATCGCGGCGGCAACCGTACCGGAATAGATGACGTCGTCACCCAGATTCGGCCCCGCATTGATGCCAGAGACCACGATATCTGGCTTAGGGCGCATCAGCGTATTCACGCCAAGATACACACAATCGGTCGGCGTACCGTTAATTACGGCGGTATCCCCGTTAGGGTAAGACTGAATACGCAACGGGCCGTCCAGCGTCAACGCATTAGATGCGCCGCTACGGTTACGATCAGGGGCCACCAGCGTCACGTAAGCAAATTCACGCAGTGCTGACGCCAGCGCCTGTATACCCGGAGCCAGTACGCCGTCGTCGTTACTCAGTAATATCCGCATCACTTTCATCCAGATTCATCAGTTCACGCACCACGCTGGTGGCATAACTGCCGGCCGGTAACCAGAATTTGAGTTCCAGAGTAACATCATCCCAGCGCTGCCATTGCATCTGCAAAGGTTGCAGCATGATGGCACGACGTGCCGGTTCGACCCTCTCACGGTTAAGCAGCGACAGTAAATCCTCCTGACCATTCAGACAGGCCAGCTCATAGGCTTCAGCGTCTTCGAGTGTGCCCAGCGGGCCATCTCCCGGCAACGGTGCGGTTACCAGCAATTCACCGTTTTCAACGCGCGGTAGCAGCGATTCGAACTCTTCGGCTTTCGCCACAAACCAACTGCCACGGCCATTCAGTTGCAGGGCATCGCCCAGCATCGGCTGACGTACGGTGCCATCGGCCAGACGCTGGCTGGCGACGATATTGAACATCGCACTACGGCTGGCGGAAAGATAAAAACTGCGCTTCGCGCGTTCTTTCGGACGGGCTTCATTGGTTGCCCAGCGTTTCGCCTGCACCAGATTATTGCCACCACGACCAAAGCGCTGGGTGCCGAAATAGTTCGGTACGCCCTGTTGGGTGATTTTTTCCAGACGCGCCTCGACATCAGCCATATCGCTTACCTGACGCAGCACCAGCGTAAACGCGTTGCCTTTCAGCGTACCGATACGCATCTTTTTGCGATGGCGTGAGGCGCGGACAACTTCGCAGCCTTCGAGATCAAACTGGCTTAAATCGGGATCAGTCTTGCCCGGCAGATGCAGGCAAAACCATTGTTCGGTAACGGCATAGCGGTCTTTGAGACCGGCATAACTGACATCGCGCGGATGCACTTTGGCAAATCGCGCCAGTTGTTCCGCGACAAACTGCGTGTTACAGCCATTTTTGCGGATCCGCACCAACAGATGTTCACCTTCGCCATCCGGCTCAAAACCCAGATCCTCTTCGACAATAAAGTCTTCGGGATTGGCTTTCAGCAGGCCGGTGGCAACAGGCTCGCCCAGCAACCAGGTGAGACGGGACATATCTATCATGCGGTAATCTTCCACAACATCATTCCTTAATCAGCAGAGCAACGGCTTCGCAGGCAATACCTTCGCCACGGCCAGTAAAGCCCAGCTGTTCGGTTGTCGTGGCTTTCACGTTGACGTCATCCATATGACATTGCAGATCTTCTGCCAGAAACACGCGCATCTGCGGGATGTGCGGAGCCATTTTCGGTGCCTGTGCGATGATCGTGATATCCAGATTGCCCAGCTTGTAGCCTTTTGCACGGATACGGCGCCAGGCTTCGCGCAGCAGTTCGCGGCTGTCAGCACCTTTGAATGCCGGGTCAGTGTCCGGGAAAAGTTTACCTATATCTCCCAGCGCAGCGGCACCAAGCAGTGCGTCCGTAGCCGCGTGCAGGGCAACATCACCATCTGAATGCGCCAGTAAACCCTGCGGATAAGGGATACGCACACCACCGATCACCAGCGGGCCTTCGCCGCCAAATTTATGTACATCAAAACCGTGACCGATACGCATTATGCGTTCTCCTCCTGGGATAAGCGGGTTAAATAGAATTCAGCCAGGGCCAGATCTTCTGGCCTTGTGACTTTAATATTATCGGCCCGTGCCGGGATCAGCATAGGATGAAAACCGCAATATTCCATTGCCGAGGCTTCATCTGTGACCACCGCACCTTCATTGAGTGCACGGCGCAGGCAGGTTTTCAGTAATTCGAGCGGGAAAAATTGCGGCGTCAGTGCATGCCACAGGTCCTGACGATCGACCGTATGTGCAATCGCTGTAATGCCCGGTTCACCACGCTTCATCGTGTCGCGCACGGGGGCGGCAAGGATCCCGCCCACTTTACTGGTGGTGGCAATCGCCAGCAGATTATGGAGATCGTCAGGATGCAGACACGGGCGCGCCGCATCATGTACCAACACCCAGCCGCTGTCTCCGGCAACATCCAGCCCGGCCATCACCGACTCAGCACGTTCCGCACCGCCTGCAACCACGCGAATACGCGGATCACGGGCAATGGGAAGTTGTTCGAATTGCGTATCGTGCGGGCTTAATGCCACGATAACCTGACTGACTTTGCCGCTTTGCAGCAAAGCGCAAATTGAGTGTTCTATCAGCGTCTTACCGCCAATAGAAAGATATTGCTTGGGGCATTCTGCCTGCATACGGCTGCCAATGCCGGCAGCCGGTAACACGGCAATAACCTCTGGAAGGGAAACTGCGATATGGCTCATGGCTATTGATTCAGGTTGTTTTGCGAAACGGTGCTACCAGGCGCACGTTTGTTGTCAGGCACCAGACGATAAAAAGTCTCGCCGGGTTTAATCATGCCCAGTTCATTGCGTGCGCGTTCTTCGATCGCTTCCTGACCGCCGTTTAAATCGTCGATTTCTGCGAAAAGTTGATCATTACGTGATTTCAGTTTGCCGTTATTAACTTGTTGCACCTGAACGTCATCGTTTACACGTACATAATCGTGAATACCATTCTTACCCAGCCACAGCGAATACTGTAGCCAGCCAAGTAAAATCAGTAATAGCAGTGTTAGTTTGCCCATCCCCGCCCCCTAAAAAAGCTGGACAATCATCCCACAACTTTCCCTCTGACTCCACTGTGGCAGTGGTAAAGCCGGTGAGAATCAGACTTACGCACGCAATTAAGGGTGAGAATGACACAATGGGTTACATCGTGAAGGGAATTTGCAGGGAAAACCGCCAGGAAAAGTCACCAGCCAGACAGGAAAGAGAAGACTGTCCAGAACATGCCGATAACGCAGACCGCGCTGGCCAGAGAGGTTTTAAACCAGCCACCGCCAAAGAACGTGCTGAACGCAATGCCTATCAGGACGGAAACGGGCATCAGCGCCAGGAAGAACGGCCAGGTGTAGAGCAGGAAAAACAGGGTGTTGGAACCATAAACCAGAAAAGGGATCGCGAACGCCAGCCAGTAGAAGACAAACCCGATGAATCCGCCCTGCATGGAGTAGGAAGGATCTTCGGTGTCTGCACTGTCGGTTTCCGGTATCGGCACGCGTGTCCGGGGGGTAATTTCCCCGGTGCGATCCACGCGGTTCCGACTGACAAGTCTGCTAAATAACGCCTGCATAGATGATCCCTGTATTTCAGTGTAAACCGGCACGCTCTGTGACGTTTGGCCGGCAACATTCAGGGATTGATAATAGCGCGCTGGCGCATCACTTCTAATAATTGAGGCACCAATTGTGTTACCAATTGTTCACCATCAAGATGCACATCCGGGGTTTCCGGCGGCTGATATTCTGAGTCAATACCGGTGAAATTTTTCAGTTCACCCGCACGGGCTTTTTTATACAAACCTTTCGGATCACGTGCCTCGCAGATAGCCAGCGGCGTATCCACAAACACTTCAATAAACTGACCGTCTTCCAGCAAATCACGCACCATTTCACGCTCGGCGCGGTGAGGTGAAATGAACGCCGTCAGCACGACCTGCCCGGCATCCACCATCAGTTTCGCCACTTCACCTACACGACGGATGTTTTCACGCCGGTCGTCGTCGGTGAAGCCCAGATCACGGCACAGTCCGTGACGGACATTATCGCCATCGAGCAGATAAGTGCTGACGCCCTGCGCATACAGCGCCTGTTCAAGCGCACCGGCCACGGTGGATTTCCCCGAGCCAGAAAGCCCGGTGAACCACAGCACCGCACCACGATGGCCATGTTGCTTTTCGCGATCCGCACGAGTCACCGTGTGCGGATGCCAGACAACATTCTCATCTTTTAAAAAAGTGCTGTCTTGTGACGCCATCTTATTTGCCACCCAGCAGGTCGCGCGCACCCCAGTGCGGGAAGTGACGTCGAACCAGGCTGTTCAGTTCCAGCTCAAATGCGCTGTATTTATCCGATTCCTGATATACCTGTTCAATGGCTTCACGTACCAGACCAGCACCCACGGTAACGTTGGTCAGCCGATCGATAAAGATCATGCCGCCGGTCACCGCGTTGCTCTGATAGTTATCCAGCACCAGTGGTTCGTCGAAGGCCAGTTCCACCAGTCCGATACCATTCAGTGGCAGGTTTTCTACCACACGCTGCGTCAGCGAGTTAATTTCCACCTGATATTCGATATTTTCCACACGCGCACGGGCTTTCTTGCCGCCGACTTTGATGTCGTAACTCTGCCCGACGCTCAGTGGCTGTTCCGCCATCCACACCACGTCGACTTTGGCATTTTGTACCGGTTTAACCGTTTCTTCAGCATCGACCAGCGTGTCGCCACGGCTGATATCACGCTCATCGGCCAGCACCAGCGTAATCGCGTCGCCCGCCCAGGCTTCCTGCAAATCACCGTCAAAGGTCACAATGCGTGCCACGGTAGATTCCACACCGGATGGCAATACTTTCACCTTCTGACCGACACGGACAGAACCGGATGCCAGCGTTCCCGCATAGCCACGGAAATCAAGATTCGGGCGGTTAACGTACTGCACCGGGAAGCGCATCGGTTGCTGTTCACGAATGTTAATAATGTTTACCGTTTCCAGCACGTCGAGCAACGTCGGGCCGGTGTACCAGTTCATTTTATCGCTTGGTGTGGCAACGTTGTCGCCTTCCAGTGCGGAAAGCGGCACAAATTTGATGTCCAGATCGGTCGGCAGTTGCTGCGCGAAATCCAGATAATCCTGTTTAAACTGCTCGAATACCGCTTCGCTGTAATCCACCAGATCCATTTTGTTGACGGCAACCACCAGGTGACGGATCCCGAGCAAGGTCGCAATAAAGCTGTGGCGACGGGTTTGATCCAGCACACCTTTACGGGCGTCGATCAACAGGATCGCCAGATCACAGGTCGATGCACCGGTCGCCATATTGCGGGTGTACTGTTCGTGCCCCGGGGTGTCCGCAATGATGAACTTACGTTTCTCGGTAGAGAAATAACGGTAAGCCACATCGATAGTAATGCCCTGTTCGCGTTCGGCCTGTAAGCCATCCACCAGCAGTGCCAGATCCAGTTTCTCGCCCTGGGTGCCGTGACGTTTACTGTCGTTATGCAGAGAAGACAGCTGATCTTCGTAGATCTGACGGGTGTCATGCAGCAGGCGCCCGATCAGGGTGCTTTTGCCGTCATCGACGCTGCCGCAGGTCAGAAAGCGCAGCAGGCTTTTGTGTTGCTGAGCGTGCAGGTAAGCTTCAACGCCACCCTGCTCCGCGATTTGTTGTGCAATTGCGTTATTCATTAGCTGCGGCTCCTCAGAAGTATCCTTGACGCTTTTTCAGTTCCATCGAACCGGCCTGATCACGGTCGATCGCGCGTCCCTGACGTTCACTGGTGGTCGATACCAGCATCTCTTCGATGATCTCCGGCAACGTTTGTGCCTCAGATTCAACAGCACCGGTCAACGGCCAGCAGCCTAATGTGCGGAAACGCACCATTTTCTTCTCGATCACTTCGCCCGGTTGCAGATCAATACGATCATCATCAACCATCAGCAGCATACCGTCGCGCTCCAGCACCGGACGCGGTGCGGCCAGATACAACGGAACGATTTCGATATTTTCCAGATAGATGTACTGCCAGATATCCAGCTCAGTCCAGTTAGACAGCGGGAACACGCGGATGCTTTCGCCTTTGTTAATCTGGCCGTTGTAATTGTGCCACAGTTCAGGACGCTGGTTTTTTGGATCCCAGCGGTGGAAGCGGTCACGGAACGAATAGATACGCTCTTTGGCACGGGATTTTTCTTCGTCACGGCGTGCACCGCCGAAAGCGGCATCAAAGCCATATTTATTCAGCGCCTGCTTCAGACCTTCAGTTTTCATGATGTCAGTATGTTTGGCACTGCCGTGCACAAACGGGTTGATGCCCATTGCCACGCCTTCCGGGTTTTTATGCACCAGCAGCTCAAAACCGTAATTCTTCGCCGTGCGGTCACGGAAGTCGTACATTTCGCGGAATTTCCAGCCGGTATCCACATGCAGCAGCGGGAACGGCAAGGTGCCCGGGAAGAAAGCTTTGCGCGCCAGATGCAACATCACCGAGGAATCTTTCCCGATGGAGTACATCATCACCGGGTTGGCGAATTCAGCAGCCACTTCACGGATGATATGGATACTCTCCGCCTCCAGTTGCCGCAAATGAGTCAGTCGTTTTTCGTCCATAACAGATCCTTTAAGCCAAATTCACAACCGACGGGCGTTGGGTGCCGTCAGTCTCAGGATGATGCCCAAACCAGGCCAGTTGCTGATGAAGTGATACCACTTCACCAATCACCAGTAACGCCGGCACCGGCGCCTGCTGAGCCAGATGTTCAAGATTATCGAGTGTTCCGGTCAGCACCTGCTGATCAGAACGCGTTCCCCGTCCGATGACCGCAACGGGCGTATGCGCTGCGCGACCATGAGCGATCAGTTGCTGGCTGATTTCGGCAGCTTTAAGCGTGCCCATATAAATCGCCAATGTCTGCTGGCCTTTCGCGAGGGTCTCCCACTGCACGCCGTTGTTTTCCGGGCGGCAATGCCCGGTCACGAATATCACACTTTGCGCGTAATCGCGGTGCGTCAGCGGAATACCTGCATAGGCTGTCGCACCGGCAGCCGCGGTAACACCCGGCACCACCTGGAAAGGAATGCCTGCCGCCTGCACCGCCTGTAATTCTTCGCCGCCGCGTCCGAAAATAAACGGATCACCGCCTTTGAGGCGCACGACTTTTTTCCCCTGCTGCGCCAGTTCGACCAGCAGACGGTTAGTGTCTTCCTGCGCGACAGAATGGCTGCCCGCACGTTTACCCACACAAATCTTGTCCGCATCGCGGCGCACTAAATCCAGCACGTCTTCGCTGACCAGATAGTCGTAAAGCACGACATCGGCCTGCTGCATCACCTGCAGCCCGCGAAGGGTGAGCAATCCTGCATCACCCGGCCCGGCACCGACCAGCGTGACATTCCCGCGATGCGAGATGTCTTCCGCGTTTTCTAACTGCTGTTGCAGCGCCTGTTCTGCTTCTGCGAGCTTTCCCGCAGAAGCGAGGCTGGCAAAGCGTCCGGCAAACAGTTGTTCCCAGAAACGGCGACGCGCACGCATTGAACTGAACTGTACTTTCACATTGTCGCGCCAGCGTCCGGCGATATCGGCCATTTGCCCCAGGCTGCCCGGCAGTAGAGTTTCCAGCTTCTCGCGCAACATTCTGGCGAGTACCGGCGCTTTACCGCTGGAAGAAATCGCGACCACAATCGGCGAACGGTCGACAATCGAAGGGAAAATGAACGAGCACTTCGGCTGATCGTCAACCACGTTAGCCAGAACATGACGGCGGTTGGCCTGTTCAAAAACCTCAGCATTTAACGCGGCGTCGTCGGTGGCGGCAATCACCAGAAAAACATCGTCGAGCTGTTCCGGCAGAAATGCCTGTGCCGACCAGCTAACTTCTGCGGCCTGTCTGCGTTGTTCCAGCTCGGGAGAAAGTGCCTGTGCGACTATCCGTACTTGCGCACCTGCCCGCAGGAGGAGATCAATTTTGCGAGCAGCGACTTCGCCACCTCCCACGACCAGCACAGGGCGTTGTTTGAGGTCGGCAAATATTGGTAGATAGTCCACAAAAGCCTTTAATGATTGTCAGAGTTAATAAACAAACTATACGTGCAGGCAATAATTGATCTGAAATGACGAAAAGGAATGATTAGTTACTAAATGGAATATAGCCCGACAAAAAGAGCGGTTTGGGATAACGGGAAATTGTCTAATCGCACAGACAATCGCATACTGTACGCCCCAGAAAGACCGCCACACGCGGCCTGTTGTTTGATTGCCTTCCGGTCATATTGACCAGCAAATAAGGATTTTTGGCTATGTTTTCTTTTTTACGCATGAAGCGGACGCTGCTGGCGCTGAGCCTGAGCTGTGTCTGTATGGGTCATGCGATGGCGGCGTCCGCCCCGCTTCCGCCAGTGGGGATGATCGCCAGTCAGCAAATTCGCCATATCGCCACCTATTTTCCCGGACGCATGGCCGGCAGCCCGGCAGAACTGATCGCTGCGGATTATCTGAATCAGCAGTTCAATAAATTAGGATATACGAGCGATTTACGTGGCTTCGATACCCGCTATCTTTACACCAGCAATGCGGGCAAAAAGAACTGGCAAAATATTCACGCCACGTCGGTGATTGCCGCACGTGCAGGAGAAGTGCCGCAGCAAATCATCGTGATGGCGCATTTCGATACCTATGTGCCGCAAAGTGACAGTGATACCAACCATAATCTCGGCGGCCTGACGCTGCAGGGGGTCGATGACAACGCTTCCGGCGTTGGTGTGATGCTTGAGCTGGCCGAACGCATGCAGGCCATCCCGACGCACTACAGCTTGCGTTTCGTGGCGCTGAGTGCGGAAGAAACCGGTGCTAAAGGCGCGGAAGACTTTGTGAACCGCATGAGTGCTGAAGAGAAGAAAAATACGCTGCTGGTGATCAACCTGAATTCGCTGATCACCGGTGACCGGTTGTATTTCAACAGCGGCGCGAATACTTCCGTGGCCGTGGCGAAACTCACCCGCGTACGGGCGCTGAATATTGCGCACAGTCTGGGTATTCCGGCAGAAAGCCACGAAGGCGTACATTGCTGCGATGGCATAAAAGCGCTGGATGACGCACGGCTGCCGCTGCTGAACGTGACGGCGACTAACTATGCGCTGGGTAAGAAAGACGGCCTCCAGCAACGCGCGATCACCAGCCACTTCCCGCTGGGTACCACGCGTTATCAGAGCCAGTTCGATAATCTGCAGTATCTGGATAAAGCCCTGCCGGGACGCATTGAAAAACGTTCCCGCGATACGGTGAAAGTGTTATTCCCGTTGCTGAAGGATCTGGCGAAACCGGCGAAACACGCCTGATTAAATATGGGGAGTTGAGACGTTAATTACAGGAATCCCCTAAATAATTCGGATTGCAGGAAGGCGGCAAGTGAACGCATCCCCGGGAGCATAGATTACTATGTGACCGGGGTAAGAGCGCGCAGCCAACGCATCTGCAACCCGAAGTATGACGGGGATTTATTCATGGAGGCCGCATTCGCGTTTCAGTCCAAAAAATCGCGTGTCTTCTTCCTTCATCCCTTCTTCCCATTTTTTCGTGGTGTGCGTGTCACCGACGGAAAGATAGCCCTGATCCCACAGCGGGTGATAGCTCAGGCCGTTATCTTGCAGATAACGGAAGATCTGACGGTTATCCCAGTCGATAATCGGCAGGATTTTAAACACACCACGTTGCACCGCCAGCACCGGCAGATGCGCACGGCTGCCGGATTGCTCACGACGCAGACCGGCAAACCAGGTCTGCACGCCGAGCGTCTGAATCGCCCGATTCATCGGCTCGACTTTATTGATGTGATTATATTTCTCGATGCCCTCGACGCCCTGCTCCCACAGTTTGCCGTAACGCGCTTCCTGCCAGGCTGCCGAATGTTCAGCACGGAATACCTGTAAATTCAGGTTCAGCTGTTCGGTTAACGTATCGATGAACTGATAGGTTTCCGGGAACAGATAGCCGGTATCGGTCAGGATCACCGGAATGTCCGGTTTCTGCTGAGTGACTAAGTGCAGACAGACCGCCGCCTGAATCCCGAAGCTGGAAGACAGGGCGAATTCACCAGGCATATTTTCCAGCGCCCATTGCACACGCTCCTGCGCGGACAATTTTTCGAGGCTGACGTTAATTTCCGCCAGCGCCATGGATTGTCCGGACTTCGGCAGTTCATTCAGTTCAGCCAGAGTAAGGTTCAGCAAACTCATATCGCCTCCTGTCGGTTATCGCTCTTAATCATAAAAGTCACGTGCCGGATCCAGCACGGGCTTAATGATCCCTGCGCGGATCACAAAGTCGCCAAAGCCTTCACCGGTTTCGCGCTCTTTCGACCAGCGTCCGACCAGTTCGTCAATGATGCCCAGGATCTCTGCATCAGAAATATTTTCGCGGTACATGCGCGGAATACGTGTTCCGGCGCGGTTTCCGCCAAGGTGCAGGTTGTAGCGGTTCATCGCTTTCCCCACCAGACCAATTTCGGCCAGCAGCGCACGACCGCAGCCGTTCGGACAACCGGTCACACGCAGCACGATGTGTTCATCGCCTACGCCGTGGCCGTGCATGATGCCTTCTACTTTGGTCACAAACTCAGGCAGGAAACGTTCCGCTTCCGCCATCGCCAGCGGGCAGGTCGGATAAGACACGCAGGCCATCGAGTTTTTACGTTGCTCGGTGACACCGTCGTCAATCAGGCCGTGATTACGCGCCAGGGTTTCGATCGCGTCTTTGTCTTGTTCCGCGACACCGGCCACGATCAGGTTCTGGTTAGCAGTAAGCCTGAAATCACCTTTATGGATCTTAGCAATTTCTGCCAGTCCGGTTTTCAGCGGCTTGCCCGGATAATCAAGAATACGGCCATTTTCGATAAACAGTGTCAGATGCCATTGTTTGTCGATGCCCTTTACCCAGCCGATGCGATCGCCGCGACCGGTGAATTCGTAAGGACGAATATCACCAAACTGAATGCCTGCACGTTTTTCAACTTCGGCTTTGAATACCGGCACGCCGACGCGTTCCAGCGTGTATTTGGTTTTGGCGTTTTTACGGTTGGTACGGTTACCCCAGTCGCGCTGCGTGGTCACCACGGCTTCGGCGACGGCCAGCGTGTTCTCCAGCGGAATAAAGCCCAGCTCGCTGGCAGTTCGTGCGTAAGTGGCTTTATCACCGTGGGCGATAGAAAGCCCGCCGCCGACCAGCACGTTGAAGCCGACCAGTTTGCCGTTATCGGCAATCGCCACAAAGTTCAGGTCGTTGGCGTGAAGATCCACGTCATTTTGCGGCGGGATCACCACGGTGGTTTTGAATTTACGTGGCAGATAGGTCGCCCCCAGGATCGGCTCTTCGTCGGTGGTTTCGACTTTTTCCTGATCCAGCCACACTTCGGCGTAAGCACGGGTGCGCGGCAGCAGGTGCTCGGAGATTTTCTTCGCCCACTGATACGCTTCCTGATGCAGTTCAGATTCCACCGGATTCGAGGTACACAACACGTTACGGTTAACGTCGTTGGCGGTCGCCAGTGCATCCAGACCGAGTTTATTCAGTAACTGATGCACCGGTTTTACGTTCGGTTTCAGAATGCCGTGGAACTGGAAAGTCTGACGGTTAGTAATACGAATGCTGCCGTACAGTGTGCTGTCTTCAGCAAATTTATCGATGCCCAGCCACTGCGCTGGCGTCATCACGCCGCCCGGCAAACGGCAACGTAACATCATGGCATGACGCGGTTCCAGCTTCTGCTCAGCGCGTTCCGCACGGATATCACGGTCGTCCTGCTGATACATGCCGTGGAAGCGGATCAACAGGAAGTTGTCTCCGTTGAAGCCACCGGTCAGACCGTCTTTTAAATCCTCAGTGATAGTCCCGCGCAGGAAATTACTTTCCTTCTTCAGGCGTTCGGCGTCAGCCAGCGGGGCATCGACGATCAACGGGCCCGGACCGGGATTGAGTTCACTCCACAACTTATTGCTCATAAGGTTTTCGCTCATTGCTCAGATTCGTTAGTAGACGTCGCGCTGATAACGGCGATCAAGGCGCAATTCACTGAGATATTCGTCGGCCGTTTCCAGATCCATTTCGCCGTATTCGGCGATGATTTCCAGTAACGCCTGTTCTACATCTTTCGCCATACGGTTAGCATCGCCGCAGACATACACGTGCGCGCCTTCCTGCAACCACTGCCAGACTTCAGCGCCCTGCTCACGCAACTTGTCCTGTACATATACTTTTTCCGCCTGGTCGCGTGACCATGCCAGAGAGATATGGGTCAGCAAGCCGTCTTTCACGTAACGCTGCCACTCGACCTGATACAGGAAATCATCGGTAAAGTGCGGGTTGCCGAAGAACAGCCAGTTTTTGCCGGTGGCGCCGTCGTTATCACGCTGCTGAATGAAGGCGCGGAATGGCGCAATGCCGGTACCGGGTCCTATCATAATGACCGGCGTCTCCGGATTCACCGGCAGACGGAAGTTATCGTTATGCTCGATGAAGACTTTCACTTCACCGTCTTCTTCCAGACGATCGGCCAGGAAGCCGGACGCACCACCAGAGCGCGGACGACCATCGATGTCATAACGCACCACGCCAACAGTAATATGGACTTCTGTTTCAGTTTCAGCCTGCGAGGAGGCAATCGAATACAGGCGCGGCGTCAGCGGACGCAGTAAATCCACCAGTTGCTGGGCATCCAGCTCAGTCGGTGCGCGGCGTACCATGTCAGCAAACGGCACGGTCTGGGCGTATTGCTGCAGCGCAGGCTTGTCAGCCAGCAGACCGGTCAGGTGTTCATCGCGGCACAGCGCGGCATATTTTTCGATAATCGGCGTGGTGTTTTGGGTCAGTTCGATGTGATGTTGCAGCGCTTCTGAAAGCGACAGTTTTTTGTCGTTCACCTCGACAATTTCATCACCTTTCAGCCACAGCAGTTCAACGATTTCCTGCACCAGTTGCGGATCGTTTTCAAACCAGATCCCCAGCGCATCGCCCGGCTGGTAACGCAGGCCGGAATCACCGAGTTCGATTTCCAGATGACGCACGTCTTTATCAGAATCGCGGCCGGTAATTTTCTGGTTAACGGAAAGTGTCGCGGTCAGCGGCGCTTCTTTGGTGTAAGGGCTGCTGTCGACCTGATTCACACTGCCTGCCAGCGTCGGAGCCGCCTGCGCCCCGGTGTCAGCCGGTACGCGCTGTTTCAGCACATCGACAATACGCTTACGCCAGTTTTCGGCGGCTTCTTTATATTCCACATCAGCATCAACGCGGTCTAACAGGCGTTCTGCCCCCAGCTCGCCCAGACGGGTATCGAAATCTTTACCTGCCTGACAGAAGAATTCGTAAGAGGTATCACCCAGCGCAAACACCGCAAAAGCCGTGTCTTTCATTTGCGGGGCTTTTTTGGATTGCAGGAATTTGTGCAGCGCGACGGCTTCTTCAGCCTGTTCGCCTTCGCCTTGCGTGGAGGCCACGATCAGCAACAGCTTTTCCTGACCAATTTGTTTGAATTTATAGTCACCGGCATTCACCAGATTGACGTTAATTTTCGCGGCGATCAGGTCATCACGCAGTTGCTCGGCAACACGGCGGGCGTTACCCGTTTGCGAGGCGGAAATCAGAGTGACTGACGCGGCATTCTGTACCGGAGCAGGAGCTGCCACCGCACCCGGTTGCTGATTAACCATGCCCCAGAAATACCCTGACAGCCAGGCCATCTGAGTCGGTGAGTAATCACCAATCGCCGATTGAAGGCGGGCCATTTGCTCGGGGGTCAGCGGGAGCAGTGAAGTTGGAGGAGCCTGAGTCGTCATCGCGGTACGAATTCCCTTATGCAAAAGCAAGTCATCAATCCGGCCTCCGGCGCTTTTTACAGTATATGTTCGCGCGGGAAAAACCTTTCAGAGGATGTAGGTTAACGAGCAGGATAATAACAATTAAAGAAGTGATGGAAATAATAAATAACCAAAATGACTAAGAGGATTTAGAGGTAAGGTCTATCTGAAAAAGTGGTAAGGCATGATTTTTATCCTACTGAAATCGCTAAAAAATTTACCTCACTGCGAGCAGGCTCTTTGCAAAGTGCCGGATACATAAAGAAAAACCCCGCCGGAGCGGGGTGATGAATATTTTTCAGTACTCAGCTAAGCGTGACGATTTTAAAGATGAAAAGCGTTGTGCTGTTCAAACCAGGCGAACTGTCCGGCGGCAAATACTGACATTTTACTGCCACTGTGGCCGACATCTGACAGGTCCATAAAGTGCCAGTTAAACGGTGTGTTGTTCTGTTCAGCGCGTTGCTGGGAGGTGGTGAAATAACTCTCGGCGCGCTCCAGACGGTTTGTCCCCTGCGCCATCGCCTGCTTGGATTTGCGCAGCAGGCGGTTTTCCGGATCGTCGTCTTCAGCCCCCACGGCAATCAGCACCGGTTTGGCAAAGTAATCATTCAGTTGCTGCTGGCTGACCGCCACCGGCGCTTCGCGTAAACCGTAAGGCCAGCGCTGATCGGTATCCGGTAATGTCCACCAGCCTGCCGCCGCACAGACCGCGGCTTTCACATTCGGCTCAGGCAACAGCGTCAGCATGCGGTGTACAAACTGGCAACCCGCGCTGTTTCCAAATAAATAGTATTGTTTCTGGCTGGTGACGCCCTGCTTTTGCAGCGTCGTAAACAAGTTATCGACCATGCTGAACGCCCACTGCGATTTCGGCAAACGATGATGGGTTTTGCTGTCGGTCAGATTACCGAGGTTATAGCCAGCGGCGCCGGGGAAATCCTGCTCGCTGAAATGCGGCACGACCACGCGCAGATGATACTGATCAGCAACGGTCATCCAGTCATTGCGGTAAGTCGCGGCATTACGGTCCACGCCGGTCATCACCATAACCACCGGCGTAGTCTCATCTGCACCGACAGGCTGATAGGTGAAAACTTCCAGCGGCTTTTTACCCGGTGCCAGTGCAATATGCATCACACCGGATCCCGGTGGGAAAACCAGAGGTGCTTTACTGACCGGAGTTTTGGCAACCGGAGAGGCTTTAACCGCGGGTTGAACCGGTTTAGCCGCAGCGGGGACGGACTGCTGAGGGGTGGCAGTGGTCTCTGCCTGAACACCAGCCGAGAACAACAACGCCAGAACAGCGCAACGAAGCACAGTAATCATTCACTATCTCAACAAGTTAGTTTCTACCGGCTCACTGTATGCCAGCAATGCGGGCGGAGTAAAGAGAGTAAAAGTCAGGATTTGGTGAAGAAAAGCGCAGTTAAGTCATGGCACGTAAGCCGGTATTCCGGTACTATGCCGCGTTTTTTCGAGCAACGAGACATGCCTCATGACCACCACATTATTTAAAGATTTTCAGTTTGAAGCCGCCCACCATTTACCGCATGTGCCCGCCGGGCATAAGTGCGGACGGTTGCACGGCCACTCTTTCACCGTCCGTTTAGAAATCACCGGTGAAGTGGATCCGCATACCGGCTGGGTGATGGATTTCGCCGAACTGAAAGCTGCGTTTAATCCGACTCTGGATCGTCTCGATCACTATAATCTGAACGACATTCCGGGCTTAGAAAACCCGACCAGCGAAGTGCTGGCCGCGTGGATCTGGAACGAGATGAAACCTAAGCTGCCACTGCTCAGCGCCGTGCGCGTGAAAGAAACCTGCACCGCGGGTTGCGTATATAAAGGTTAACTCAGCATATCTCTTATGCAATGTTGAGATACTTATGTGTCTGCATTGAAAGCCGCCAGTTCCTTGCAATGCAGGTCGCAATGCACAGTCTGGTGGCTTCTTCTTTTTGACTGATTGGCTGCAGGGCAATAATCCGCGCTTTGCTGTCAGTCAGTGTTTCCAGCAGGGCATCCAGAGCGTCGATATCACGCTGACGCGCCACCGGATGTTTCACTTCATCGGCGCGTTTCAGTGCCTGCGGCAGAATGTCGTAACCGCCACGCATATTCACTTTCGGGGAAACCGTCACCCAGGTATTCACCGAGCAACGGACTTCGTGCGTGCCGCTGGTTTCAATCTGGCAACTGAAGCCGCTCTTTTCCAGCAATGACGTCAGTTCAGTCAAATCGTAAATGCATGGCTCGCCGCCGGTGATCACCACGTGACGCGCGGTGTAACCTTGCTGCGCGATAACCTCGAGCAGTTGTTCTGAGGTGGCGTTACCCCAGGCATCACTCTCTTCGGTTTTGACCAGAATGCGCTGCATATCGACTTCCCGATCGGCAATTTTATCCCAGGTGTGTTTGGTATCGCACCAGCTGCAACCCACAGGACAGCCTTGCAGGCGAACGAAAATCGCCGGCACGCCGGTAAAATAGCCTTCCCCTTGCAGGGTTTCGAACATCTCATTAATCGGGTACTGCATCGGTTTCTCAGTCATCTCTAAAAAAATCAGCGCGCATTATCGCAGATCGCAGGCGCTGCGCCAAATACAGGGCGCAGCGGGAGTGTGTGCAAAAATGTTTATCAGCGCAAAGAGCGGATGGCGTCAGTAAAGCGTTGCGTGATCTGCTGCGGTCGGGTAATTGCACCACCGACCACAACGGAATGCGCCCCCAGCGCTAAACATCGCGCCGCCATTTCTGGGGTATCCACGTTTCCCTCGGCAATGACCGGCGTCGTGCACTGCGCCAGCACCTGACGCAGGAAAGCGAAGTCGTCATGCCAGAGTTTGCTGCCCTGCGTCTCCTGAGTATAGCCGTGCAATGTTGTCCCGATACAATCAAAACCTAAAGCCTGCGCGTTTTGCGCTTCTTCTAAGGTCGCGATATCCGCCATCAGCAACAGGGACGGAAACTCTTTACGAATGTGTTGCACCAGCGCCGCAAGTTGCAGTTCACCCGGACGCTGATGGAACGTGGCATCCATCGCGATCATGTCCGGCGCAACAGTCATCAGCTCACGGACTTCTTTCAGGGTTGCGGTGATATAGACATCGCTTGCGGGGTAATCACGTTTGATGATGCCGATAACCGGCAGCGGCACGGTAGCGCGGATGGCTTTCACATCTGCGACGCTGTTGGCGCGGATCCCCGCGGCACCGCCCTGCATAGCGGCCAGTGCCATACGGCTCATAATAAAATCGCTGTGCAGCGGTTCGTCATCCAGCGCCTGACAGGACACGATCAACTGTCCCCTGACGGTCGTTAACATTGACTGATTCATACTCCCAACATCTCCTCAATTTCATTTTTAATAATCGTGACATGCGGTCCGTAGATCACCTGAATACCATTTCCGCGGATCAGCACGGCGCGTGCCCCGCTCGACTTCAGCTTGTTTTCATCCACTTCGCTAGCCTGATGAACGCTGATGCGCAAACGCGTTGCGCAGCAATCCAGCTCGGCGATATTGGCCGCGCCGCCCAGTGCTTCGATAATCAGTCCGGCGCGATCGGTCACGACGTTATCCTGCTGAATTTCAGCCTCATCACGCCCCGGCGTTTTCAGGTTGAAGCGCCTGATCAGGTAGCGGAAAGAGAAGTAATAAAGGGCAAACCACGGCACGCCGACCAGCGGGACGTACATCCAGTGCGTTTTGCTTTCGCCCTGTAAAACCCCGAACAGAATGAAATCGATAAAGCCGCCGGAGAAAGTTTGTCCGATGGTGATCTGCAAAATGTGGGCAATCATAAACGCCAGACCGTCGAATACCGCATGCAGGACATACAGCATCGGCGCGACAAACAGGAACGAGAACTCAATGGGTTCGGTGATCCCGGTCAGGAAGGAGGTCAGTGCCGCCGACAGCAGCAGCCCGGCGACGCGTTTTTTATTCTCAGGCCGCGCCGTGTGGTACATCGCCAGACACGCACCCACCAGACCAAACATCATGGTAATGAAGCGCCCGGACATAAATCGTGAAGTGCCGATATAAAACTGCTGCGTATTGGGGTCTGCCAGCTGGGCGAAGAAGATCCGCTGCGTGCCTTCCACCAGATGCCCGTTAATCACTTCGCTGCCGCCGAGTGCGGTGGTCCAGAAAGGCAGATAGAAAATATGATGCAGGCCGAACGGGCCGAGCATGCGCAGCACAAAACCGTAAATGAAGGTGCCAAGGTATCCCGTCGCATCCACCAGTCCGCCCATGCCAAAAATCACTTTCTGGAAATGTGGCCAGATGAAGAACATCAACGCCCCGACCACGATGGCCGCAACGGAGGAGATGATCGGCACAAAGCGGGAACCGCCAAAAAACCCGAGAAACTGCGGTAATTCGATTTTGTTGTAGCGCTGATGGAGCCACCACGTCACAAGACCGATCACCACGCCGCCAAATACGCCGGTTTCCAGCGTCTGAATGCCGAGCGCCATTCCCTGCCCGGCGGCACTGAGATTGGTGGTCACCAGTTGCCCTTTGAGGATCAGGATGGCGTTGATGGTGGCGTTCATCACCAGGTATCCGAGCAGCGCGGACAAACCTGCGGTTCCTTTATCACTGCGTGCCAGCCCGACGGCGACCCCGACGGCAAACAACACCGCCAGATTGGCAAAGACGATCGATCCGGCACTGGCCATGACGGTGAAAATCGCCTGCAAGGCCGGAATATTCAGAAACGGATATGCCGTTAAGGTATTGGGGTTGGAAAGCGCCCCGCCAATACCCAGCAGCAATCCGGCTGCGGGCAAAATAGCGATAGGCAACATGAAAGACTTGCCAAACTTTTGGGCTCTTTCGAACCACGCCCCGCCCCCTGAACCATTGAATATTGACATGAGATAACTCCGCGTTATGTTGTTGTGATAATTATTTTCACCACACTATATAATTAAAATAATAATTACCATCAAATGTGCAACGTTATCCATATGGAATTCTTCTGGCGTTAACTGCGTCACATCAGCCAAACTAGTCAGGTCAATTATTCTGAGGAGAGCCGAGTGAGTCAGACCAAGGAAACAGGCACGCTGTTACTGCGAATGCGTCAGGGACTGGAGAATTACAGTCCGACGCTGCACAAGCTGGGCAGTTTTGTGCTGGAACAGCCGCAGCGCGTGCTTTACCTGACCATCACTGAACTGGCGCGTGAGAGTGATACCAGTGAAGCCAGCGTCACGCGGCTTTGCCGCCAGCTCGGTTGCAAAGGGTTTACCGAGTTTAAGATGGGCCTCGCGCTTGAGACGCGACAAAATCCGACATTGCCGTCCGCTGAAGGGAATGACGACGTTCAGACGCTGATCGAAGACAGCATCACTGCCCTGCGTGATACCGGAAAACTGCTCGATCGGCAGGTGCTGGCGGATGCCGCGTTTCGCATTCATAACGCGCGTTCCGTTCAGGTGTATGGTGTTGCAGCCAGCGCTATCGTGGCGGATTATCTGGGTTACAAGCTGCTGCGTCTGGGCAAAGCGTCGCAATGTTTCGCTGATATGCACCGCGCGGCGATGAATGCCGTGAGCCTGGATAGTCAGGATATTGTGGTCGTGATTTCCAGCTCAGGTTCCACTAAAGATGTGTTGCACGCCGCCGCGCTGGCGAAGCGTCAGGGCACCACAGTCATCGGTATCAGCAATACGTTGCGCAGCCCGCTTTCCTCACTGGCCGATATTTTACTGGTGGCCGCCAAACCCGAAGGTCCGCTGACGGCGGGTTTACTGACGTCCAAAGTCGGCGGGATGCTGCTGGTGGAATTACTGATCAATCAGCTGTTAACGCACTCTCCGGATTATCTGCAAGCCAGCGAACACAGCGCGAGTGCCACGCTTTCTTTATTGCTGTAAGACGGAGATCTTAACGATCTCCCTGAATTGCAGACATAAAAAAACCCGCCGGAGCGGGTTTTTATGAAAGCGTTACGGGGCAGTAATTACTGACCTTTAACTTCTTTCAGACCGTTGAACGGAGCAGGAGTACCCGCAGCCGCCAGCGCTTCTTCGATACGGATCAGCTGGTTGTATTTAGCAACACGGTCAGAACGGCTCATAGAACCGGTTTTGATCTGGCCAGCAGCGGTACCCACAGCCAGGTCAGCGATGGTCGCATCTTCAGTTTCGCCTGAACGGTGAGAGATAACGGCAGTGTAGCCAGCGTCTTTCGCCATTTTGATCGCAGCCAGAGTTTCGGTCAGAGAACCGATCTGGTTGAATTTGATCAGGATGGAGTTAACGATGCCTTTGTCGATACCTTCTTTCAGGATCTTGGTGTTGGTGACGAACAGATCGTCACCGACCAGCTGGATTTTGTCGCCCAGAACTTTAGTCTGGTAAGCAAAGCCAGTCCAGTCAGACTCGTCCAGACCGTCTTCGATAGAAACGATTGGGTACTGTTTAGTCAGGTCTTCCAGGAAGTGAGTGAACTCTTCAGAAGTGAACGCTTTGTTGCCTTCGCCAGCCAGAACGTATTTGCCATCTTTGTAGAACTCAGATGCCGCACAGTCCATCGCCAGAGTGATGTCTTTACCCAGTTCGTAGCCTGCTGCTTTAACCGCTTCAGCGATGACAGCCAGCGCTTCTGCGTTAGAACCCAGGTTTGGCGCGTAGCCACCTTCGTCACCAACAGCAGTACCCATGCCTTTAGATTTCAGCACTTTAGCCAGAGTGTGGAACACTTCTGAACCCATGCGGATAGCTTCTTTCAGCGTTTTAGCGCCAACAGGCTGGATCATGAACTCTTGAATATCAACGTTGTTATCAGCGTGTTCGCCGCCGTTGATGATGTTCATCATAGGCAGTGGCATAGAGTATTTGCCTGGGGTGCCGTTCAGTTCTGCGATGTGTGCGTACAGTGGCAGACCTTTAGAAGCCGCAGCCGCTTTAGCAGCAGCCAGGGAAACAGCCAGAATCGCGTTAGCACCGAACTTAGATTTGTTCTCAGTACCGTCCAGATCGATCATGATCTTGTCGATGTTAGCCTGATCTTTCGCGTCTTTACCGGTTACAGCCTGAGCGATAGGACCGTTAACCGCAGCAACGGCTTTCAGTACGCCTTTGCCCAGGAAACGGGATTTGTCACCGTCACGCAGTTCCAGCGCTTCGCGGGAACCGGTAGAAGCACCTGATGGCGCAGCAGCCAGACCAACAAAACCACCTTCCAGATGAACTTCAGCTTCTACGGTCGGGTTACCACGGGAGTCGATGATTTCACGGCCGATAACTTTAACGATTTTAGACATTAAGATTTCCTCAGTACAAGTTAACTAAAGCTTCAGACAAGAGATGCGCCAATGGCGCATCTCTTCCCCGGTATTTTATTTTACCTGACGCTTCTGATACTCACCGGCAGCCTTCACGAAGCCTGCAAACAACGGATGACCATCACGCGGCGTTGACGTAAATTCTGGATGGAACTGACAAGCGACAAACCACGGATGGTTAGGCAGCTCGATGATTTCCACCAGTTGCTTATCGCCAGAGCGACCGGCTACGCGTAAACCTGCGGCTTCGATTTGTTTGAGCAGCATATTGTTCACTTCGTAACGGTGACGATGGCGTTCAACTATTGTCGGCTCGCCGTACATCTCACGAACCAGGCTACCGTCGTTCAGGTGACATTGCTGTCCGCCCACACGCATGGTGCCGCCTAAATCACTGTCTTCGGAACGTACTTCGACGTTACCTTCTTCATCGCGCCATTCGGTGATGAGTGCAACCACCGGGAACTTACAGTCTGGCACAAATTCGGTGGAGTTGGCGTTCTCCATACCCGCAACGTTACGGGCGAACTCAATCAGCGCAACCTGCATACCCAGACAAATGCCCAGATAAGGAATGTTATTTTCACGTGCATAACGCGCCGTTGCCACTTTCCCTTCCACACCACGGTAGCCGAAGCCACCCGGGATAAGGATCGCGTCCAGGCCTTTCAGCACCTCGACACCACGGGTTTCGACATCCTGAGAATCGATAAGTTTAATGTTCACGGTCAGACGATTTTTCAGGCCGCCGTGTTTGAGCGCTTCAATCACAGATTTATAAGCATCTGGCAGCTCAATGTACTTACCGACCATGCCGATAGTCACTTCACCGCCCGGATTGGCTTCTTCGTAAACAACCTGTTCCCATTCGGACAAGTTGGCTTCCGGTGCGTTGATGCTGAAACGTTTACAAATATAGTCGTCCAGACCCTGAGATTTCAATAGGGCCGGGATTTTATAAATAGAATCAACGTCTTTAAGGGAGATAACCGCTTTTTCCGGCACGTTACAGAACAACGCAATTTTCGCGCGTTCGTTGGCAGGCACTGCGCGGTCAGAACGGCAAATCAGCACGTCCGGCTGGATACCGATAGACAGCAGTTCTTTTACAGAGTGCTGGGTCGGTTTGGTTTTCACTTCACCGGCTGCCGCCATGTAAGGCACCAGTGTCAGGTGCATATACAGCGTGTGCTCACGGCCCACTTCAACCGCCATCTGACGAATCGCTTCCAGGAACGGCAGGGATTCGATATCACCGACAGTACCGCCAATTTCAACCAGCACGACATCGTGGCCTTCGCCGCCTTCAATGATGCGTTCTTTGATGTTGTTGGTGATGTGCGGGATAACCTGGATGGTTGCGCCGAGATAGTCGCCACGGCGCTCTTTGCGCAGCACGTCGGAATAAATACGGCCCGTGGTGAAGTTGTTGCGACGAGTCATCTTGGTGCGGATGAAGCGCTCGTAGTGACCCAGATCGAGATCGGTTTCAGCGCCATCTTCGGTAACGAAGACTTCGCCATGTTGAGTTGGGCTCATCGTACCCGGATCCACGTTGATATACGGGTCCAGTTTCATGATGGTCACGTTGAGGCCACGGGCTTCGAGAATAGCCGCCAGAGAGGCTGCGGCAATGCCTTTACCCAGAGAGGATACGACCCCGCCGGTCACAAAAATATAATTAGTTGTCATGCTGAACCTGAGAGGTTAGGTTTAAAGATGATGGAGTAACCAAGACGGGAAAACAGTATACCGGAACCTTGTGTGCGCCACAAATAAACGTTTTGCTGTCCATCATCGTTTTCCTTACCGTCAGTTCAGAAGGGTTAACCCTGCCAGCGCTGTTCTTTCATTCGTTCAAAAACAAACAGTTAGCTTGTAAAAAGTGCTGTGTTGTTCGCATGACGCACTAAAACATCTTAGATTTCAATTTGTTGGACTTTACTGCTCTCAGATCAGCCGGTTAAGCACTGAATGACATTGAGCTTAACCGTTTCAGCAGATTCAGATCTTGTTTCCGATCAAAGTCGGAGAGCTAACTCAGCCTTCCTGCTTTTTCACCTGCTGCCAGGCGTCTTCCATCTGCTCAAGTGTAGCATCTTCCATGTTTAAGCCTTTTCCACGGATAATTTCCTCGACCTGCCTGAAACGGCGCTCAAACTTGCGGTTGGCCGCCTGCAACGCATCTTCCGCTTTGTGGCCTAAATGGCGGGAAAGATTCACCGTCGCGAACAGCAGGTCGCCGATTTCCTCGCCGAGCTTTTCTTCATCGATCACTGCCTGACGCGCTTCAAACATCACTTCGTCGATCTCTTCGTAGACTTTGTCGAGCACCGGCCCGAGTGTGGTCCAGTCGAACCCGACATTCGAACAACGTTTCTGAATTTTGTGTGCTTTCATCAGCGCAGGCAACGCGGAAGGAATGTCATCAAGCGCCGAATGCAGGGATTTCTCCGCCCGCTCTTGTGCCTTACGCGCTTCCCATTTGACCAGCACATCCTGACTGCTGGCGTCTTTCGACCAGGCCGCTTCCTGCCCAAAGATTTGCGGATGGCGGCGCTCTAATTTGTCCGAAATAGCATTGCAGATATCGTCAAACTCAAACAGCCCTTGTTCGCTGCCCATCTGCGCGTAAAACACCACCTGAAACAGCAGATCACCCAGTTCGTCGCGCACATCGTCGTAATCTTTGCGGGCGATGGCATCCAGCACTTCGTAGGTTTCTTCCAGCGTGTACGGGGCAATCGTCTCGAAAGTTTGCTCTTTATCCCACGGGCAGCCCGCTTCAGGGTCGCGCAGGGTTTTCATAATGGTGAGCAGGCGTTGTAAAGAAGAGTCGGTCATAGGATCTGTCCGTTTTAAAAGAGATGAGTCAAAAACATAAAAGAAAAGGCCCGACTGGCGGGCCTTATAAGCGTTTGATCAGCTGCCGTGAAGCCGCTTGGCTTCAATTACATCCGGCAACTGGTTCAGTTTGGCAATCACACGTCCCAGCACCTGCGGGTTGTAGATTTCGATATCCATGTCGATAGTCGCCAGTTGCTGGCGTGTGTCGCTGCGGCTGGCAACACCGAGTACGTTCACTTTTTCATTGGCAAGAATCGTGGTGATATCACGCAGCAGGCCGCTGCGGTCGTTAGCCACCACACGTACCACCAGTGAATACCCGCTGGAGTAACTTTCGCCCCATACGGCATCGACCACACGTTCCGGCGCATTCGAACGTAAATCTTCCAGTTGATCACAGTCGGCACGGTGGATGGAAATCCCGCGGCCCTGAGTGATGTAACCGACGATTTCGTCGCCCGGGATCGGCTGACAACAGCGCGCAATGTGGTGCATCAGATTACCGACACCTTCAACCACCACGCGGCCATTGTCTTTGGTACGGGTCGGTGGCGGTGTGGTTTTCTGCGTCAGCTGGCGCAAAGCTTCTTTATCCAGCTCTTCCGCACTCGGCTTTTTCAGCTGCGATTGCAGGAAGTTCACCATCTGATTCAGACGGATATCGCCGTTACCGATTGCGGCCAGCACTTCATCCAGCGAGTTGACGTTGTAGCGCGGCAGCAGCAGTTTCTCGGCATCTTTGATGCTGATATCCAGTCTGTCCAGCTCGTCATCGAGGATTTGTTTACCGGCAATAATGTTCTTATCGCGATCCTGTTTACGGAACCAGTTTTGAATTTTCGAGCGCCCGCGGCTGGTCGTGACGTAACCCAGACTTGGGTTCAGCCAGTCGCGGCTTGGGTTCGCATGCTTCTGGGTGATGATTTCAATCTGATCGCCCATATGCAGCTGATAGGTGAACGGCACGATGCGGCCGCCAATTTTCGCCCCGATACACCGGTGCCCCACATCACTGTGGATGTGATACGCAAAGTCGAGCGGCGTGGAGCCCATCGGCAGGTCGATCACGTCGCCTTTTGGCGTAAACACGTAGACGCGATCGTCGAACACCTGGCTGCGCACTTCGTCGAGCATTTCGCCCGAATCGGCCATTTCTTCCTGCCACGCGATAAGTTTTCGCAGCCAGGCAATACGACCTTCGTAGCCCCCGCTGCGGCCACCGACCACAGCGGTGCCTTCTTTGTATTTCCAGTGCGCCGCGACGCCCAGCTCAGCATCTTCATGCATCTGACGCGTGCGGATCTGCACTTCCAGCGTTTTCCCACGCGGCCCCAGCACCACAGTGTGAATCGACTGATAACCGTTCGGTTTCGGGTTGGCGACATAATCGTCGAACTCATCCGGCAGATGGCGGAAATGAGTGTGCACAATCCCTAACGCGGCGTAACAATCCTGTAAACGCTCCACCACAATACGCACGGCACGCACGTCGAAGAGTTCGTCGAAGGACAGGGATTTTTTCTGCATCTTGCGCCAGATGCTGTAGATATGTTTGGGACGGCCGTAAACATCAACTTTGATGCCCTCTTCGGCCATCGCATTTTTAACGGTCGACACAAAATCGTCGATGTACTGCTCACGGTCGATACGGCGTTCATGCAACAGTTTGGCAATGCGTTTGTATTCGTCAGGATGCAGATAACGGAAGCAGAAATCTTCCAGCTCCCATTTCAACTGGCCAATACCCAGACGGTTAGCCAGCGGCGCATAAATATTGGTACATTCTTTGGCCGCCAGTACGCGCTCTTCTTCCGGCGCATCTTTCACTTCGCGCAGATGAGCGATACGTTCAGCCAGTTTCAGCACCACGCAGCGGAAATCTTCCACCATCGCCAGCAGCATGCGGCGGACGTTGTCCACCTGCTCGGAAGCCATGGAATCGTTTTGCGTGGCTTTCAGCTGGCGGATGGCATCCATATCACGCACGCCATGTACCAGATCAGTAATGGCTTTACCGAACTGTTGGGTCAGGGTGTCTTCATCAATGATGCCGTCATCAACCAGCGGGAACAGCAGCGCCGCGCGCATACTGTCGTTATCCATGCTGAGGGTCGAGAGGATTTCAACCATCTCCAGACCGCGCCATAGCAGCAGCGAGGCGTCAGGATGGCCCTGCGTTTGTTGCTCGCAGTAGCGCCAGGTTTCGGCTAAACGCTCACATGATTGCTGGCTGGACAGTCCTAAACTATTGATCCAGTCGTCGAGCGCGAACTCGCCAGCCGTGTTCAGATGTGCACTTCTTACCGCAACCATACCCTCTCCCTACGTTTCTGACACAACACCTGTGTCAGACGGGTTGATAAACAGAGCCATCGATTCAAGGTGACCGGTGTGCGGGAACATATCCAGCATACGCACCCCGGCCAAACGATAACCCGCCTCCAACAAAATTTTACTGTCCCGCGCCAATGTTGTGGGGTTGCATGACACATACACCACACGCGCCGGGGCAAGCTTAACAATATGCGTCATCACGCCAGCAGCGCCACCCCGGGCCGGGTCCAGCAAGATTTTATTGAAACCTTGTGCCGCCCAGGGTTGTTTACTGACATCATCTTCCAGATTCTCATGGAAGAAGGACACATTCTCTAATCCATTATTCCGGGCATTATCTTGCCCATTCGCCACCAGTGTAGCAACACCTTCGACGCCGACAACCTGGTTAGCTCTTTTTGCCAGCGGAAGGGTAAAATTCCCCATCCCGCAGAACAAATCCAGCACGCGATCTTCCGGCGTCAGTTCCAGCCAGTCCAGGGCCTGCGCCACCATTTGCTGGTTAACGGCGTCATTCACCTGAATAAAATCGCGCGGGCCAAATTTCAGATTCAAACCATCAATCTGATAATAAGGGGGTTCGCCGCACAAAGGCTCCAGAGTCTCGCTGTCAGGCGCCAGAAAAATCGTTAACTGATGTTGCGCCGCAAACGCCGTCAGGCGCGTACGATCGGCTTCACTGAGCGGATCAAGATGACGCAGCACCAACAGCGGGCCGTTATCCGCCAGCACCATTTCCAGATGCCCGAGGCGTTTCGCCGCCGATAATGACGACAAACATTCCTGCACCGGCACCAGCAGTTGCTCCAGCTCAGGCCGCAGCACCGGGCAACGGGTAATCGCCACCAGATCGTTGGAGCCTTCCTGACGGAACCCCATCACCAGCGGGCCGCTGACGGCACCGGCTTTACGCCCCGGTTTAACGCCCGCAATTTGCAATCCCAGACGCGCACGACGGCGGTAACCGTATTGCGGACCGGCAATCACTGGCAGCGGATCCGCCAGAATACCGGTTTCGCGGGAAATCAGGCGTAATAACGCCGCTGATTTACTGCGCTGTTGCAGTGCCTCGCTGGCGTGCTGCTGTTGACACCCGCCGCAAGTGGAATAGTGCGGACACAGCGGTTTTACCCGATCGTCGCTGGTGGTCAGCAAACGCTTCAGCTTACCTTTGGCATACTTGCTTTTATCTTCTGTTAAAGTGACTTCTGCCTGTTCGCCGGGCAGTAAACCACTGACAAATACGGCTTTGCCATTGTGGCGTGCCACACCTTGCCCGAAAGTATCAAGGTCGGTGGCGGTCACAGTTATCGTTTGCCGGGTCGTCACGCGACGGTTCGGAGAGTAGAATTGAGCCATTATTGTCGATTACACGCTGGTTTATTAAGCTTACTTTAGCTAATTCTCCCACATTGGAACCTCATGACCAAATATAGCCTTCGCGCACGGATGATGATCCTGATCCTGGCACCGACATTAATGATCGGTTTGCTGCTCAGCACCTTCTTTGTGGTGCACCGCTACAACGAGTTGCAGAACCAGCTGACAGAAGCCGGAGCCAGTATTATCGAGCCTCTGGCAGTCGCAAGCGAATATGGCATGACGTTCCGGGAACGCGAACCGGTGAAACGGCTGATCAGCCGTCTGCACCGTAATCACTCTGATATTGTACGCAGCATCAGTGTGTTTGATGGCGAGAACAAACTGTTTGCCAGTTCGACCAGCCAGCATGACGACAGTCCGTTGCAGGTAAAACGCATCGAAGACATTCCGCGTGAGCTGACGAAAACCCGTTCCGGCGATGTGCTGATCCTGCGCACGCCCATTCAGGCTGAAAACCATACGGAAGCGGATGACGAAACCTTCAGTGCCTCGCCGGACAACCGGCTGGGTTATATCGCCATTGAACTGGATTTACGTTCGGTAAAACTGGCGCAATATCAGGAAGCGTTCGTATCCACCATGCTGTTATTGCTGTGTCTGGGTATCGCCACGCTGTTCGCTTACCGCCTGATGCGCGACGTGACAGGACCGATCCGTAACATGGTGAATACCGTTGACCGCATCCGCCGCGGGCAGCTCGACAGCCGCGTGGAAGGCAACATGCCGGGCGAACTGAGCATGCTAAAAAACGGCATTAACTCGATGGCGATGTCGCTGACGGCCTACCACGAAGAAGTGCAGCAGAATATCGATCAGGCAACGTCAGACCTGCGCGAAACGCTGGAGCAGATGGAAATCCAAAACGTCGAGCTGGATCTGGCGAAGAAACGTGCCCAGGAAGCGGCGCGTATCAAATCTGAATTCCTGGCGAACATGTCCCACGAGCTGCGAACACCGCTCAACGGCGTGATCGGCTTTACCCGCCAGACACTGAAAACACCGCTTTCGCCAACGCAGGCGGACTATCTGCAAACCATTGAGCGCTCCGCGAATCACCTGTTAACCATCATTAATGACGTGCTGGATTTCTCCAAGCTGGAAGCTGGCAAACTGGTGCTCGAGCATATTCCGTTCTCGCTGCGTGAAATGCTCGATGAAGTGGTTATTTTGCTGGCGCACACCGCGCATGATAAAGGTCTGGAACTGACGCTGAACGTCCACAACAACGTGCCGGAAAACGTGCTGGGCGATCCAATGCGCATGCAGCAAGTGGTGACTAACTTGCTGGGAAATGCGATTAAATTTACTGAAACCGGCAACATCGATATCAATGTCGAGCTGCGTTCGCAGAACAATTTGCAGGTGGAACTGGAAGTGCAGATCCACGATACCGGCATCGGGATTTCCGAACGTCAGCAGTCGCAATTGTTCCAGGCTTTCCGTCAGGCTGATGCCAGCATTTCGCGCCGACATGGCGGCACCGGATTAGGGCTGGTGATCACCCAGCGTCTGGTGAAAGAAATGGGCGGAGACATCAGTTTCTACAGCCAGCTGAACCGCGGTTCGACCTTCTGGTTCCACGTCACGCTCGAGCTGAATGAAAACCGTCATATTACGCCGGTTTCCATGAATCATCTTGAAGGCAAACGTCTGGCCTATGTTGAAGCCAATCCGGCGGCGGCGAAAGCCACGATGGAAATCCTGCAGGCCACACCGCTGGATATCACACATCGCACCACGCTGGCTGCGCTTCCTGAGCCATGGTACGACATCATGTTGTGCAGCATTCCGGTCAAACCGGATCAGGTTCTGGCGGACTACGAGGGTAAATTGCAGAAAGTGCTGGGCATGACACAGCACCTTCTGCTGGCGCTGCCGAGTCAGTTCCAGGTGGATGCCGAAGAATTGAAAAGGCGTGGCGTTCAGGCCTGTCTGATTAAACCGATGTCGAGTATCCGCCTGCTGCCGCTGTTGTTACATGAACAACAGGCTTCCGTCAGGGTGATCGGTAACGACGAAGATAAAACCTCGCGTCTGCCGCTGACCGCCATGGCGGTGGATGACAATCCGGCAAACCTCAAACTGATTGGCGCCTTGCTGGAAGAACTGGTGGAAACCACCGTGCTTTGTCACAGCGGTGAAGAAGCCATCGATGTCGCACGTCATACCGATCTGGATATTATTCTGATGGATATTCAGATGCCGGATATCGACGGCATTCGCGCCAGCGAAATCATCCACCAGATGGCGCGCCATGCCAAAACGCCGGTGGTGGCCGTCACCGCGCACTCGCTGAGCGGCGAGCGTGAACAGTTACTGAAACTGGGGATGGACGATTACCTGTCTAAACCCATTGATGAAAGCATGCTGAAAAATGTTCTGTCGCGCCATCATCAGCATCAGACACAGCTGGATTCACCGTTGCAGGCCAGCGAGTCACTCGCGCCGATCAGCACACTCGACTGGCAACTGGCACTGAGTCAGTCAGCCAATAAAGTCGCGCTGGCGCAGGATTTGCTGCAAATGCTGGTGGAGTTTCTGCCGCAGGTGGCAGAACGGGTGGAAGCCGTCACGCGTGGCGAACCGGACGACGATATTCTGGCGCTGATCCACAAGCTTCATGGCAGTTGCAGCTACAGCGGCGTACCGCGTCTGAAACGGCTGTGTTTCTACATTGAACAACAGCTTCGTCAGGGCGTCAGCGTGGAAACGCTGGAACCGGAATGGTTTGAACTGCTTGATGAAATTGACAACGTGAAGCGTGCGGCAGTGGCGTATTTACCGAGGTAGTCATTAAAAAGATTAACGCCCGGCATCGTCCGGGCGTTTTCGTGTCGTCAGAACCAGGTCGTCACCGCGCCGGTCACATCCCACTGTTCATTCACCAGCAACAACTGACGCCATTTGTCGAACGTCAGGCACGGATGGCAGATATCAAATACCAGCATGTCGCCGACTTTCAAATCCGCATCTTCCGGGATCGACATAAACGCATGCTGATCCATCATCGCGAATACTTTCCAGTCGTCAGGCGCGGGCACCACCGTGGTGTATCCGGCCTGTGTGGCGCTGCGCGGACGAAAATGTCCGGCCGCTTTCGGGTATCCGGCATCATAACCGGCATCACGTTTGCCGAACGCAATAATGGCCCTGCCCGGTTCCGGCAACGACTGCACGGCTGCCCAGACCTGCAACGCTGGCTGTAAACTGCTGTTCATTTCACGCGCCACCGGATTGCTGGTTTGCATACGCTCCAGCGCCGCCTGATACGCGCCAACGTCGTGTGTCACGTAACAACCGGAACGCAGAATGATATCCAGCACGTAGCGTTTTTCTGCATCAAGATGGGTTTCTTCCCGCGTCAGTTCCTCGGCAACTACATCGAACCAGGCGGAACCTGCACCGGTCAAAATCACCTGGGGTTCAGCAAATTCTCCGGCCTGCGCCAGCGCTTCGGTACGTGTCATCACGTGACGCAGGAAGCTGCGGATCACCGCTTCATCATTGCTCACGCCTTCATAAAGCTCGACGCCGACCAGCGCCAGTGACTGCGGCCAGCGCTTCACCGCCGCCAGTACGTCGGCTTCCTGTTGTTCGGTGCGAATACCGGTGCGCCCGCCCGTTATGCCGTACTCAAACATCACCCGCAGTTTCTGCCGCTGGCTGGCAAAATAGTGCCCGAGCGCATCGGCGTTCTCAGCAGAATCCACGATGCAGGTAAAATCAAATGCCGGGTCATCACGCAGCAACCCGGCAATGATTGCCATGTTGCCTTTCCCCACCAGCTGATTCGCCATGATCACTTTGCGCACACCGTGCCGGAACGCGGCATTAACCTGCGGTGCCGTTGCCAGCGTGATGCCCCATGCGCCGAATTCCAGCTGCATCTGATACAACTCAGGGCTCATGGTGGTTTTGCCGTGCGGTGCCAGTTTAAGCTGATAACGCTGGATAAATTCACGCATCCAGGAAAGGTTGTGTTCGATTCTCTCTTCGAGCAGCACCGCCACCGGCAGGCTGACGTCTTCACGCAGGATATTCCAGCCCTGTTCACGGATATCGCGCATGCGCGCACCGTCACTCAGCGGCCCCAGCCCTTTCGTTTGCGTATTAACCGGCTGCTGTGAAAAATCGATCTCTGACATACGTGTTTTCTCATTGGCGAATGTCTTTAAAACCTAACGTAAAACCGAGGGAAATAAAATACAAAAACCGGCGCAGGCTGGGCCTGAACACCGGTTTTATATCCTGAGTGCTGTCGGTTAAAGCTTTTGCGATAACTTAATAGTGGCGGCAATATTTCGTGCTGATTTACGCAAGTTGTCTGCGGCGTTTTTCAGGGCATCATCGAGCGTACAAATGCTGTAGAGCACGCTGAAAACAGCATCCAGACCATGGTCGTAAACGACATCAACATCTTTTGTCAGACTGCCGGCAATACCAATCACGGGCTTGTTGTAACGTTTAGCCACCCGTGCCACACCAATTGGCACTTTGCCATTGATGCTCTGACTGTCAATCCGCCCTTCACCGGTAATCACCAGCGTGGCATCTTTCACCAGTTCATCCAACCCCAGCGCATCGGTGACGATCTCAATGCCCTGGCGCAGTTCGGCATGACAGAACCCGTAAAGTGCCGCTCCCATGCCACCAGCAGCACCAGCTCCGGGAACATGCTCAACGTCGATACCCAGATCCTGTTTGATCACCCGGGCGTAATGATGCAGATAGCCGTCGAGCTGTTCGATCATCTCCGGTGTTGCCCCTTTTTGCGGGCCAAAGATGGCAGAAGCTCCGTCCTTGCCGGTCAGTGGATTCGTGACGTCACAGGCCACTTCAAAGCGGCATGTTTTAATTCGCGGATCCAACCCGCTGATATCAATGTGGTGCAGTTTTTCCAGCTCGCCTCCGCCCTGACCAATAGATTTGCCATCTTTGGTCAGCAACTTCGCGCCCAGCGCCTGCATCATGCCAGCGCCACCATCGTTGGTAGCGCTGCCACCAATCCCGATAATGCAGTGTTTTACGCCGTGGCCGAGAGCAGAATGGATCAGTTCACCTGTACCATACGACGTGGTTTTCAGCGGATTACGTTGCGCCGGAGGAACACTTTCCAGCCCGCTGGCCGCCGCCATTTCGATGAAAGCGATTTTCTCATCACCTGAAAGGCCAAAAAACGCTTCAAGCGGGGTGCCCAGTGGTCCGGTGACATTCACCTTCACCACACGCCCACCGGTAGCCGCCACCATGGCCTCTACCGTGCCTTCGCCGCCATCGGCAACCGGCAACTTGACGTACTCTGCCTCGGGGAAAATCTCACGGAACCCACTCTCGATGGCTTTTGCCACATCCAAAGCAGACAAACTTTCTTTGTATGAATCCGGTGCGATCACTATTTTCATAAAGTCATTACCTTCATAAACTGCACGCGCCGATGTGGAAAAGCGTCCTGTCAGTTTTGCATCCTGCCTGAAGGGCCGCGCGCCGGCCGTGTTCATTCAGCGCCGCGCGTCCGCCGCAGACTAACGGGTAACTTCAACCTTCGCTAAGGTTTCATAATAGCGTGCAATAGCGCTATGGTCAGATTGCCCATGACCATCCGCTTTCAATGCCTGCATCATTTCCATGACCAGCGAGGTCAGAGGCAGTTGTGCGCCGACGCTGTGTGAGGTGTCCAGTGCGTTCGCTAAATCTTTGATGTGTAAATCAATACGGAAGCCCGGTTTGAAGTTGCGATCCATCACCATCGGCGCTTTCGCTTCCAGCACGGTACTGCCTGCCAGACCACCACGAATTGCCTGGAAAACCAGATCCGGATCCACGCCCGCTTTGGTTGCCAGCACCAGTGCTTCTGACATCGCCGCAATGTTCAGCGCCACAATCACCTGGTTCGCCAGCTTGGTCACGTTGCCTGCACCAATATCACCGGTATGCACCACCGAACCCGCCATGGATTTCATGATTTCATAGCATTTATCAAACACGGCTTTGTCGCCACCCACCATGACAGACATAGTGCCGTCGATGGCTTTTGGTTCACCACCGGAGACCGGCGCATCGAGCATCGCGATTTGTTTAGTGGCCAGCGCCTCACTGATTTCACGACTTGCCAGCGGCGCGATAGAACTCATGTCGATGAAAATGGTGCCCGGACGAGCGCCTTCAATCAGACCATTTTCGCCCAGCGCCACGTCTCTCACCTGCGGCGAGTTTGGCAGCATGGTGATGATCACATCAGAAACCGCAGCCACCGCTTTTGGTGTGTCTGCGGCTGTCGCGCCGAGTTGGACAATTTCGCCGACGGTATCCTGATTGCGGTCCATAACGACCAGCTCGTAACCTGCTTTCAGCAGGTTTTTGCTCATAGGCTTGCCCATGATGCCTAAACCAATAAAGCCAATTTTCATTCGGGTATCCTCTTTATATTGATGTAATGAGAGCGGATCACTGGGTGAAGCGATCGCACAGCGCCTGTGTGCCTGCACGGAAAACGCCTAAATCACTGCCGACAGCCACGAAGGTCGCGCCCCACTCCAGATAACGGCGCGCATCCGCTTCAACCGGTGCCAGAATACCGCTCGGTTTGCCATGCGCTTTTGCACGCGCAAAAATGTGACGGATAGCGGCCTGCACGTCCGGGTGTCCGGCGTTGCCCAGATGCCCCATGCCTGCGGCCAGATCACTCGGGCCGACGAAAATGCCATCGATGCCATCAACGGCAGCAATCGCGTCCAGATTATCGACGCCCTGCTGGCTTTCGATTTGCACCATCACCGCGATGTTGTCATTGATGCTGTTGAAGTAATCCGGCACGGTGCCGAACATGTTGCTGCGGTGGGAAACGGAAACGCCGCGGATCCCGGCAGGCGGATAACGGGTCGAAGCAACGGCCAGCTCAGCCTGTTCCTGTGTTTCCACAAACGGCACCAGGAAATTGTAGAAACCGATATCCAGCAGACGTTTAATCACCACCGGATCGTTGAATTGCGGACGAACTACCGGCGCGCTGCGGCTGCCTTTCAGCGCCATCAGCTGCGGCACAAAAGTGCTAACATCGTTTGGCGCGTGTTCGCCGTCGAGCAGCAGCCAGTCAAAACCTGCGAGGCCAAGCACTTCGGTTGAGATCGGGCTGGATAATGCTGACCAACAGCCAATCAGGGTTTTCCCTTGCAATAAGTCCTGGCGGAACCGGTTTGGAATCATTTGATTACTCATATCTGACCTCATAAAAGGGGGCAGAGCCGGGATGCCCGGATTACCCCGCATCGCAATTTACTATTTCTTAAGTTCCAGACGTTTGATATCGCCGACCACCAGCAGATAGCAAAGCATCGCCATCAGTGCTGAACAGCCCACAAAAATTAATGCCATATTGAAAGAATGCAGACCTTTCACGATGTAGCCGATCACCAGCGGCGTCACGATGGAGGCCACGTTACCGAACACGTTGAAGATGCCGCCGCACAGACCGATGACTTCTTTTGGCGCAGTATCCGCAATCACTGGCCAGCCGAGCGCTCCGAAGCCTTTACCGAAGAACGCCAGCGCCATCAGGGTGACGACCAGTACGTTATTGTCTGTGTAGTTACACAAAATGATGCTGGTGGCTAATAACATGCCCAGCACGATAGGAATTTTACGCGCCACGGTCAGCGAGTAGCCGCGTCTGATCAGAAAATCTGAGAACACGCCACCCAGCACACCGCCCGCAAAACCACACAGCGCAGGAATTGCGGCAATCATCCCCACTTTAAGAATAGACATGCCCTTTTCCTGAACCAGATAAATCGGGAACCAGGTCAGGAAGAACCACGTAATACTGTTAATGAAATACTGTCCGAAGAAGATCCCAAGCATCATGCGGCTGCTCAGCATCTGACGAACGTAGCTCCATTTCGGGCCACTTTTCGCGCTGTCCGTTTTCTTGTGGTCGATATCAACAACGGCACCGCCGTCTGTCAGATACTCCAGCTCACTTTTAGAAATATGTGGATGTTCCGGCGGGTTGTGAATGAATTTGATCCACACCAGCGTCAGGACAAAACCCAGCACGCCCATCACGATGAAAACATGTTCCCAGCCCCAGGCATAAGTCAGCCAGCCCAGCAAAGGCGAAAACAGTGCCAGTGAGAAATACTGTGCGGAGTTAAAAATCGCGGAAGCCGTGCCGCGTTCAGTGGTCGGGAACCAGGCAGCCACAATACGGGCGTTCGCCGGGAACGATGGAGCTTCGGAGAAACCGAGCATGAAACGCAACATGAACAGCGTCAGTGCGCCGTACGCCAGCGGGAACCAGCCCACAAAACCCTGCAACAGGGTGAACAGCGACCAGAAGAACAGGCTGTAGGTGTACACTTTTTTGGAGCCAAATCTGTCCAGCAGCCAGCCGCCGGGCAATTGCATAATCAGATAAGCCCAGCCGAACGCGGCAAAGATTTGTCCCATGTCGGCAGCATCCAGGCCCAGCTCACGCGCGACCTCGGTTCCCGCGATAGAGAGCGTGGCGCGGTCAGCGTAATTCACCGCCGTGATTAAAAAGATAATCAGCAAAATATAGTAACGGATATGGGTCCGTACCTTACTTTGCGCGATTGTCCCGGACTGAGATTGAATGTTCATGGTGACCCTCATTGTCATAATGCGAAAATTTTTCAGGGAGCTCACCGTTATTGAAATAACGTTTTTCGTTCACCTGTGGTTATTCGCCGTACAGCGTCTTAATTCGAAACAGGCAATAAACACTTTATTTATGATCGCCTGAAATTTACCTGTATTACTTTCAACGTCACCTTCAGAGGGCCAATACAGTATAAAAAGGAGGCCACGAAATAACACTGTGCATTCGCCCAAGAATAGCCCCGTTGATTGTGACTATTCTTTTGCATCCACACATCGGTGTGGGAGGAGAATCACAGATTGTGCGGAACCGATAACCGCTCAAATCAAAGGGTGATTTACATCACATTTATTCTGTCACCTGCCACACAGAATGACGTTCATCGGGCAAAAAGCTGGTCAGTTGCACAATGAGGTTGCCGGAAGACTGCCTTATAATGGATGCCATACCCTGTATTACCAGAGCATGTTTACAAGAACATTATTGAGCGTCAACTTCAGATAATTTACCGGAATTTTTTGTTCCGGGATGTTTAATAAACGCGGAGACAGTTATGTCACGTAATAAAGATAAAGAACACGCTACCGAAGCGCTTTTTATTAAAGTTCATGAAAGCGATAACGTGGCGATTATTGTGAATGACAACGGCTTAAAAGCCGGCACCCGATTTGCGAACGGTCTGGAATTAATTGAGCATATTCCGCAAGGCCATAAAGTGGCGTTAGAACCCATTGCTAAAGGCGGCGATATTATTCGTTACGGAGAAGTCATTGGTTATGCCGTACGGGATATCGCGCAGGGCAGCTGGATTGATGAATCCCTGGTGGAATTACCGGTCGCCCCTGAACTTTACAGCCTGCCGCTGGCCACCCGTGTGCCACCCGCGCTGCCACCACTCGAAGGCTATACCTTTGAAGGCTACCGCAATGCCGACGGCAGCGTCGGCACCAAAAATCTGCTGGGAATCACCACCAGTGTGCACTGCGTGGCGGGCGTAGTGGATTACGTAGTGAAAATCATTGAACGTGATTTGCTGCCGAAATTCCCCAACGTCGACGGTGTCGTGGCACTGAATCATTTGTACGGTTGCGGTGTGGCGATTAACGCCCCTGCGGCCATTATCCCGATCCGTACCATCCACAATCTGGCGCTGAACCCGAACTTTGGCGGCGAAGTCATGGTGGTCGGTCTGGGCTGTGAGAAGCTGCAACCCGAGCGCCTGCTGGAAGGCACGCCGGATGTGCAGGCGATTTCACTCGATGACACGCACATTGTGCGTTTGCAGGATGAGCAACATGTCGGTTTCCAGTCGATGGTTGACGATATCCTGACGGTCGCACAATTTCATCTGGAACGCCTGAACCGCCGCCAGCGCGAAACCTGTCCGGCTTCCGATCTGGTTGTGGGCACACAATGCGGCGGCAGTGATGCCTTCTCCGGTGTCACCGCCAACCCGGCAGTCGGTTACGCTTCGGATTTGCTGGTGCGCTGCGGTGCAACAGTGATGTTTTCAGAAGTCACAGAAGTGCGCGACGCTATCCATCTGCTGACACCGCGTGCAGCGGACGTCGACGTGGGTAAACGTCTGCTGGAAGAAATGGCCTGGTACGATAATTATCTGTCGCTGGGTCAGACCGACCGCAGCGCCAACCCGTCTCCGGGCAACAAAAAAGGCGGTCTGGCTAACGTGGTTGAAAAAGCCCTGGGTTCGATTGCTAAATCCGGTACCAGTGCGATTTCAGAAGTGTTGTCTCCGGGACAACGTCCGACCAAAAAAGGCCTGATTTACGCCGCCACACCTGCCAGCGATTTTGTCTGCGGGACACAGCAACTGGCTTCCGGTATTACCGTTCAGGTATTCACCACCGGACGCGGTACGCCATACGGCCTGCTTGCCGTGCCGGTGATTAAAATGGCAACACGTACCACGCTGGCAAACCGCTGGCACGATCTGATGGATATCAATGCCGGGACAATTGCGACCGGTGATGCCACCATCGAGGATGTGGGCTGGGAACTGTTCCATTTCATTCTGGACATCGCCAGCGGTCGCAAGAAAACCTGGTCAGACACCTGGGGCATCCATAATGCGCTGGCGGTGTTTAACCCGGCGCCGGTGACCTGAGTTACCGTTTTGCAGATAAACGAAAGGCCAGCAATGCTGGCCTTTTTTGTGCGTCTGATTTGATTCACAACTTACTGCGCCGCAGCGGCACCGGTTTGTTCTGCACCCACCAGCCCGACTTTCAGGTAACCGGCTTTACGCAAGTTATCCATCACGCTCATCAGCGTTTCGTAATCGACACTTTTGTCCGCGCGGAAGAAAATCGTACTCTGCTTGTTACCCTGAGTACGCTGATCCAGCATCGCGGTCATATTATCGCTGTTCACGGGCGTGTCGCCGAGGAACAGTTGCTTGTCAGCTTTCACCGACAGGAAAATCGGTTTCTCCGGACGCGGCTGCTGTTTTGCCGTCGAAGCCGGTAAATCCACCCGCACATCTACGGTGGCCAGCGGTGCCGCCACCATGAAGATGATCAGCAATACCAGCATGACGTCGATAAAAGGCGTGACGTTGATGTCATGCATTTCACCACTTTCGTCGATATCGTCGTTTAACCGAATAGCCATAATCTGTTCTTACCCTACGCGTAACTGACCTGTCTGACCGCGTGGCGCATTGCCTTCGCTGGCAGCCAGATCCAAATCACGGCCCTGTAACAGGATAATCTGCGCCGCCACATCGCCTACCTGATGACGGTAAGAGGTGATGGTACGGGCGAAAATATTGTAGATGACCACCGCAGGGATAGCCGCAACCAGACCCACAGCCGTGGCCAGTAAGGCTTCGGCGATACCCGGTGCGACGACCGCCAGATTGGTAGTCTGCGTCTGTGCGATACCGATGAAGCTGTTCATGATGCCCCATACGGTACCGAACAGGCCGACGAAGGGAGAGATTGCTCCGATGGTCGCCAGAATACCGTTGCCACGGCCCATGTAACGACCCGCGGCGCTGACGCGGCGCTCAAGGCGAAAACCGGTACGCTCTTTAATGCCGTTGTTGTCAGTCGATCCGGCAGACAGTTCCAGCTCGTTCTGCGCATCGCGGATCATCTGCGCGCTGATGCTGCTGGCAGCGAAACTTTCAGCCTGCTCGGCGGCTTCGTCCAGCGTACGAACGGAGGACAACGCATCAAATTCACGGCGCATACGGCGTTTGCCCGTGAAGACTTCCGCACCCTTGCTGAATAACAATGCCCAGGTGACCACAGAAGCCAGCAGCAGACCGATCATGACGGTCTTCACCACCACATCAGCGTGATGGTACATGCCCATAACAGACAAATCGGTTGGGATCACGGGTGCCGTCTCTGCTGGCGCGGGTTGCATCACCGGAGCTGGCGTTGCGTCACCGGTCGCCGGTGCGTCAGCCGTTGCAGGTTGAGTTGCTGCAGAATTGACGGCTTGTCCCGCCGGCGTCGCAGGTGCAGCCATCGCGTTGCCGCTCAGACCAGCAACCAACATTAACGACATCAGTAATGAGGTCGCCTCTTTCATCTTATTGCGAGCCGTTTTCACGCGTCGCCTCCAGCCAGAATCAGTGTGTAGAAGGAATGAATAACGCCGAATGATATCAAAGAAAAAGGCCTAATTGATAGTCGTTCTCATTATTATTTACATTGTCCCGCCTGCCGCCCGACGTGTCATTGACAGATGACAAGGTTTTTCCTGTTTGTACAAAGGTTGAACAATTTAACCTCCGTCACACTTTCAAAAAAAATCACACAGTAAATCAATCATCTGAGCTTCATTACTCAAGTTAAAACAACGTTTTAAATATTAAGCAACAGCTTTTTACATTTGTTACGAGTTTGTGATAACGCTCAAATACCGCACAACAAAAAATAGGATAAAGTGCATTCACTGGCGAAGACCTCACACCGGCACGTCATGCATCCCTATCATTTAAAAGCTTATTCAGACATTTTTCAAAATGAACCGGCAACGCCTCTGCGCCCGTCCTGTTCGATACTTGTTCACATTTATCTTTCCCTTACCGAGTACCCTGGAGACAAACTGATGAAAATGCAAAAAGCACTTCTCAGCCTTTGCCTGAGTTCCGCGACCCTCTTATTTACGCATGGCGTGTCAGCACAAACGCTGAAAGCCGCCGACGTGCATCCGCAAGGCTATCCCAACGTGGTCGCCGTCCAGCACATGGGCGAAAAACTGCAAAAGCAAACAGACGGACGCCTCGAAATTAAAACGTTTCCGGGCGGCGTGCTGGGAGATGAAAAGCAGGAAATTGAACAGGCGCAGCTCGGTGCGCTGGATATCATCCGTGTGTCGATGACGCCGGTTGCTTCGATTTTGCCAGAAATTAATGTCTTCACCCTGCCCTATATTTTCCGCGACGAAGACCATATGCACAAAGTGCTCGACGGTCAGATCGGTAAAGAAATCGGCGATAAAATCACCAACAATCCGAATTCGCGACTGGTTTTTCTCGGCTGGATGGATGGCGGGACGCGTAACCTGATCACCAAAAAACCGGTGGTGAAACCGGAAGATTTGCACGGCATGAAAATCCGCGTACAGGGCAGTCCGATTGCGCTGGCAACGCTGAAAGCGATGGGTGCCAATCCGGTGGCGATGGGCGTCAGTGAAGTGTTCAGCGGCATGCAGACCGGCGTCATTGACGGCACCGAAAACAACCCGCCAACCTTTGTCGCCCATAACTACCTGCCGGTAGTGAAAAACTACACCTACAGCCGCCATTTCATCATCCCGGAGCTGTTCCTGTATTCAAAAGTGAAATGGGACAAACTGAAACCGGAAGACCAGCAGTTAATCCTCAAACTGGCGAAAGAAGCACAGGACGAACAGCGCGAACTGTGGAAAGCCTATAACGAGAAAGCCCTCGCCACGATGAAAGCGGGCGGCGTGAAATTCTATGAGATTGACCCCGCGACGTATGTCAAAGCCACGCAATCCGTGCGCGATGAATTCGGCAAAGACCATCAGGATCTGATGCAGCAAATCGCTGACGTGAAGTAAACCCTGACACCGGCAGCCTGCGGGCTGCTTCTTTCTGATCTTTCGCCGGGGGATTTATGGTTTCGAGTTATCACACCCTGATGGACATTCTTTACCGCTGCGCGATGTGGATCGCGGGCATCGCGTTGCTGCTGATGGTGGCGGTGATCCCGGTTGGGATCTTTGCCCGTTACGTGATGAACAGCGCCCTGTCGTGGCCGGAGCCGATCGCGATTATGTGCATGGTGACGTTCACCTTTATCGGAGCCGCTGTCAGTTACCGCGCTGGTTCACACATCGTCGTTGCGATGGTCACTGACCGCCTGCCACCTGCGCTGAAAAAATTTTCTGCCCTGCTGGCTGACCTGATGATGCTGGCCATCAGCGTGTTTATTTTCTGGTACAGCCTGCAATTGTGCAGTGAACTCTGGCAACAGCCGGTGGCGGAATTCCCGCTGCTGACCGCCGGACAGACCTATCTGCCGCTACCTATAGGTTCTGCACTGACGTTGTTATTCATCATTGAGCAGATCATTGCCGGCCCGCAACATCAGCGGCCTGTGGTGATGCTGGGCAATTCTGACGCCTGACCGGAGCCTGTTATGGATGCATTAATCTTGTTGTTAACGCTGGCAGTGATGCTGGCGATTGGCGTGCCGGTCGCTTACGCCGTCGGGCTGAGCGCGCTGGCAGGAGCCTGGTGGATTGACCTGCCGTTTGAAGCGCTGATGATCCAGCTGACCAACGGCGTGAACAAATTTTCACTGCTGGCGATCCCGTTCTTTATTCTGGCAGGCGCGATCATGGCCGAAGGAGGGATCGCCCGCAGGCTGGTCAGTTTTGCCTACATCTTTGTCGGGTTTATCCGCGGCGGGCTGTCGCTGGTGAACATTGTGGCCTCAACCTTTTTTGGCGCGATCTCCGGTTCTTCCGTGGCGGATACCGCCTCAATCGGCTCGGTGATGATCCCGGAAATGGAGAAGAAAGGTTATCCGCGTGACTTTGCGGCGGCAGTCACCGCCAGCGGCTCGGTACAGGCGATCCTGACGCCACCCAGCCACAACTCGGTGATTTACTCGCTGGCGACCGGCGGTACGGTGTCGATTGCCGCGCTGTTCATCGCCGGTATTTTGCCCGGTTTACTGCTCAGCCTGACGCTGATGGTGATGTGCGTGGTGTTTGCTCACAAACGCGGTTACCCGAAAGGTGAGCGCGTGCCGTTCCGCCAGGCGCTGAAGATTTTTATCGACACGCTGTGGGGGCTGATGACCATCGTGATCATCATGGGCGGCATTCTCAGCGGAATATTTACCGCGACGGAATCCGCAGCGATCGCGTGTTTGTGGTCATTCTTCGTCACCATGTTTATCTACCGCGATTACAAGTGGAGCGAACTACCGAAACTGATGTATCGCACGGTGAAAACCGTCAGCATCGTGATGATCCTGATAGGGTTTGCCGCCAGTTTTGGCGCAGTCATGACTTACATGCAGTTGCCGATGCGCATCACCGAATTCTTCACCTCGATCTCTGACAACAAGTACGTGATCCTTATGTGGATCAACATCATGCTGCTGGTGATCGGCACACTGATGGACATGGCGCCGATCATCCTGATCCTGACGCCGGTGCTGTTGCCGGTGGTGTTATCGCTCGGCATCGACCCGGTGCATTTCGGCATGATCATGCTGGTGAATCTGGGGATTGGCCTGATCACCCCGCCGGTCGGCTCGGTGCTGTTTGTGGCCAGCGCGGTGAGTAAACAGAGCATCGAAAAAGTGGTGAAAGCCATGCTGCCGTTCTACTGCGTGCTGTTCGTGGTGCTGATGCTGGTGACCTATATTCCGACCATTTCGCTGTTCCTGCCCAAACTGTTTGGCGTTTATACCGGCTGATGCCCAAAAATCGTTTCTCCCTTGCCCGTCGTGACGACGGGCTTTTTTTTGGCCGTGCTGCTGAAATTTTCTCATCCACCCGCCAAAAGCCTGATCCCTGAAATTCATCATGTTAAGTTAATGACATATCGGCGGATGCAGAGAGCACCGCGCTATAAAACAGGGTGAAATACGGATTATGTCGTCTAAGAAAATTGAAACCGCGCTGGTCAGCGCCGGACGGGACAAGAAATTCACGCAGGGTTCAGTGAATGCCGTGATCCAGCGCGCCTCATCGCTGGTGTTTGAAACCGTGGCGGATAAAAAACACGCCACCGCTAACCGCGCCAACGGCGAACTATTTTACGGTCGTCGTGGCACCCTGACGCATTTCTCATTCCAGGAAGCGATGGTGGAGCTGGAAGGCGGCGCAGGTTGCGCGCTGTATCCTTGTGGCGCGGCGGCAGTCAGTAACGCCGTACTCTCATTTGTCAGCAGCGGCGACCACATTCTGGTGGCCGGTTCAGCCTACGAACCGACGCAGGATTTCTGCGAAAAAGTGCTGAAAAAACTCGGCGTATCCACCACCTATTTTCCGGCCAATATCGGCGCGGGGTTAGGCTCGCTGATGCAACCCAACACCAGAGTGGTGTTCCTGGAATCGCCGGGTTCAATCACCCTGGAAGTCCCGGACATTCCGGCGATGGTGAAAGCCGTGCGGGCCGTGAATCCAGACGTCGTCATCATGATCGACAACACATGGGCGGCGGGCATTCTGTTTAAAGCGCTGGAATTCGATATCGATATTTCGATTCAGGCAGGCACCAAATATATCGTCGGTCATTCTGATGCGATGATTGGCACCGCCGTTTCTAATGAACGTTGCTGGGTGCAACTGCGGGAACACTCATATCTGATGGGCCAGATGGTCGATGCTGATACCGCGTATGTCGCCAGCCGCGGTTTACGCACCATGGGCGTGCGGCTGAAACAGCATGCAGAAAGTAGTCTCCGCATTGCGCGGTGGCTGGCAGAGCGGCCGGAAGTGGCGGTGGTCAACCATCCGGCATTACCCGGCAGCAAAGGCCATGAATTCTGGAAACGTGATTTCAGCGGCAGTTGCGGCCTGTTCTCTTTCGTGCTGAAACAGCGCCTGAGCAAACAGCAACTTTCCGACTATCTCGATCACTTCGCACATTTCAGCATGGCCTATTCCTGGGGCGGTTTTGAATCACTGGTTTTAGCCAATCAGCCGGAAGAAATTCAGGCGATACGTCCGGCAGAAACCGTGGATTTCAGCGGTACTCTGGTGCGGTTGCATATCGGGCTGGAAAATTGTGACGACCTGATCGCCGATCTTTCAACAGCCTTTGAACGGATTGCGACATCCTGAACCGCACAGATTGCGACACACCGCGCAGATCGGTAAGGTGTGTGACGTATTTTCGTTCGCAAAATGAGAATAATCTGTAAGCTCTACTTTTAGCTCCGGTAAATTTACGCCGGAGCATTCTGTCTTTTTCACAATGTCCTCAGATCAACGTCTTCCGGCGCAAATCGCGGTACACTGGTAAGTGACAGTTTTTAATGAACAGAAACAGGACAGAATATGGCAGTTATTTGCGACATTTTTCATGCGCTCTGGCGACATGATTTTATTATGCTCGCCGACCCGAAACTTCTCTGGGTTATTTACGCTGTTCTGTTCGCCACGCTTTTTCTCGAAAACGGACTGCTTCCCGCCGCTTTCCTGCCCGGCGACAGCTTATTGCTGCTGACCGGCGCGCTTATCGCCAAAGGCGTCATGAGCTTCTTCCCGACCCTGATTATCCTGGTGACCGCTGCCAGCCTGGGCTGCTGGCTGAGCTATATTCAGGGGCGCTGGCTCGGACATACCCGCTTGGTAAAAGGCTGGCTGTTACAGCTTCCGGCGCATTATCATCAGCGCGCACATCAGATGTTTACCCAACACGGGCTGATGGCTTTACTGGTGGGCCGTTTTCTGGCGTTTATCCGCACCCTGCTGCCGACGATGGCGGGCATCTCCGGTCTGAACAACGCCCGCTTCCAGTTCTTCAACTGGCTGAGCGCCATTTTGTGGGTCGGCGGAGTAATCACCATCGGTTTTGCGCTGAGCCACATTCCGGTGGTTAAACGCCATGAAGATCAGGTTATGGCGGGGCTGATGATTTTACCGGTTCTGTTGCTGGTGATGGGGCTGGCTGGCGGACTGGTGGTGGTGTGGAAGAAACGCAAATGCCGGGCCTGAACACGCGGTTCAGGCTTTAAATGCCACATCGGCTAACGCCAGCACACCGGAACTCCCTTCGCGCAGACGTGCCATCTCATCACTCGGCGTGACGCCAAAATAGCGCTTAAATTCACGACTGAATTGTGACGCGCTTTCATACCCGACCTGCAGTGCCGCCACACTGGCTTTCACACCATCAAAAATCATCAGCGTACGCGCACGATGCAGACGATAGGTTTTCAGATACTGCAGCGGCGACGTGCTGGTCACGGCTTTGAAGTTATGGTGAAACGCAGAAATACTCATGTTCACTTCGCTGGCCAGCGCTTCCACACTAAGATTGTCGGCGTACTGCGCTTCAATCCGGCGCAGGGATTTAGCAATCTGGCTGAAATGGGTATGACGGTTGACCAGCGCCTGTAACGCCCCGCCATTTTCGCTGGTCAGAACAAAGAACAGGATTTCGCGGATAATCTTCGGCCCAAGAATGCGGGCATGCAGCGGTTTATCCATCACATCCAGCAGACGCTCTGTGGCACACAGAATATCGCCATCCAGCACGCCGGAGTTGATACCGGTTGAAGGTTCTTTCTGACGCACCACGCTTTCGTCGCCCATATCCATCAGTAAATCCTGCAACATCAGGTTATCAATACTGATCTGGATACCGGCCAGCGGCTCTTCGGGGCTGCTGAACGTTTCACATTCGAAAGGCAACGGCACGGTCAGCATCAGATAATTGTGCGGATCGTAGGAAAAGGTTTTCTTGCCCAGATAACCGACTTTGCGTCCCTGAAAAAGGATCACGATGCCGGGATTGTACAAAACCGGCTGGCGCGGATGGTAACGCGTGGTGTACATCAGCGTCACCTGCGGTACCGCCGACGGCGTCAGGTTTTTATCTCCGCTGAGCCGGGCGACTCTGGCTGCCATGCGGGTGCACAGGCTGTTCACGTTTTCCATCATTCCGCTCCACACATTCATTAAACTGACATTGATTTTGCCATAACACCCTACGTTCCTACAGAGAGAAGCAGAATCAGGCAAGACTCTCGCAGAAATGGGCATCATCCTGTTGCGCATTTTCTCTTACAGTTAATGTCGCCTTCCGCAGGGGACACACCTGCATAAACGCGATGAACTGCTAGTCTGTATGAACGCACTTTTCATTCGCTGATCGTGAGCGACCTTCGTTCGCCGATTCATTTTTCTGATAACTTCTTATTTCAATTCATTATTTGTCTAACCCGAAAGTTCGGAGGATTGTATGTCTGCACCTGTTGCTGCTGAAAACACCTTTAACGCCTGGGCCGCTGCCGGCCCGAACCAGCCACTGGAAGCATTTGCTTTCGACGCAGGTCCGATTGGCGATGAAGAAATTGAAGTCGCGATTGATTACTGCGGCGTCTGTCATTCAGATCTGTCTATGCTCAATAACGACTGGGGTATCACGCAGTATCCGTTCGTACCAGGCCATGAAGTGGTCGGTAAAATCGTCAAAATAGGTAATCATGCGCAGAACAAAGGACTGAAAGTCGGCCAGATTGTCGGCGTGGGCTGGAACCGTGGCAGTTGCATGCATTGCCATCCTTGTATGTCCGGCGATCAGCACCTTTGTCATGACGTGGAAGCCACCATCATCGGCCATCACGGCGGCTTCGCTGACCGCATCCGCAGCCACTGGGCGTGGGCGATCCCGCTGCCGGAAGGCGTGGATATCACCAGCGCCGGTCCGCTGTTCTGTGGCGGTATCACCGTCTTCAACCCGCTGCTGCAGTTTGGCGTACTGCCAACTCACCGCGTCGGTGTGATTGGTATCGGCGGTTTAGGTCATATGGCGCTGCGCTTCCTGAATGCATGGGGCTGCGAAGTCACCGCCTTTACGTCATCACTGGCTAAACGTGACGAAGCGATTTCACTTGGCGCGCACCGCGTTATCGCCACCCGAGACAGCGAAGAACTGAAGAAAATCGCCGGTCAGCTGGACTTTATTATGGTGACAGCCAATGCCTCGCTGGACTGGGACGCCATTCTCGGCGCGCTGGCACCCAAAGGCCGTCTGCACTTTGTGGGTGTGGTGCCCGAAGCCGTACCGCTGCATGTGATGGCGCTTATCAGCAAACAGGCAGAAATTTCCGGTTCACCGACCGGTGCCCCTTCCCGTCTTGCCGACATGCTGGCGTTCTGCGCCCGTCATGGCATTACCCCGCAGGTTGAGCACTTCCCGCTGAGTAAAATCAATGACGCGGTGGAGCATCTGCATGAAGGGAAAGCGCGCTACCGCGTGGTACTGGATATGCATGCTTAGGTATTTTTTACACTTAAAATAAGTAGCCTGCTCAGCAAGATGCCGTTTCGTTAACTAGACTTAACGTCAATCCCCACACGGTGCCCGTGCATTCCGGCGGGCACTCTGCCCTGAAAGGAGAAACTCATGGCAACGCAACCCATCATCAAACTTCACGATGGCAATCTGATGCCTCAGTTAGGACTTGGCGTATGGAAAGCCAGTAATCAGGAAGCCACCAGTGCGGTGAAAACGGCGATTGAAACCGGCTATCGCCACATCGATACCGCCGCCATCTACAAAAATGAGGAAGGCGTCGGCGAAGCAATTGCTGCTAACCTTGTTCCGCGTGAAGAGCTGTTTATTACCACTAAGCTGTGGAATGACGATCAGCTAAACGCGCCACAGGCGCTGGAAACCAGCCTTAAAAAGCTGAAAACTGATTATGTCGACTTGTACCTGATCCACTGGCCACAACCGGCCCAGGGGCATTACGTCGATGCCTGGAAAGCCCTGCTGAAACTCAAAGAGCAAGGGTTGGCGAAAAGTGTCGGCGTGTGTAATTTCCCGCTGCAACACTTACAGAAGCTGAAAGACGAAACCGGTATTTTCCCTGCTGTGAATCAGATTGAGTTACACCCGCTGATGCAACAGCGCCAGTTGCACACCTGGAATGCCACCCACACCATCGCCACTGAATCCTGGAGCCCGCTGGCGCAGGGCGGCGAAGGGGTATTTGATCAGCCGCTGATCCAGAAACTGGCAGAAAAATATGACAAAACACCTGCGCAGATTGTCATCCGCTGGCATCTGGATAACGGACTGATTGTTATCCCGAAATCGGTGACACCTAAACGTATCCGTGAAAACTTCGACGTGTTTGACTTTAAACTGGAGAAGGAAGAACTGGCGGAAGTCACCAAGCTGGATAAAGAGCACCGTCTGGGGCCGGATCCGGAAAAAGGCCTGTAAGCCATTCAGTCAATGTCATAACGCAAAAACCCGCCATGGCGGGTTTTTTTATGTAGCAGAACAACGTTACATCGACGGCTGAACCAGCATATTTCCCGCTGAGCCACGGTCAGCCAGTTCCAGCGCTCCGCTGCGGTAGACAAACGGGAAATGCTCATAGGAAGGCTGATTGAAATACACCAGTAATTCGACATCGCCATCCACCCAGACCGTGTCTTTGAATCCGGCATCTTCCACCAGCGGTGCCGCACCGTTGACGCTTTTCACCAGGAAGGACACGCCTTCTGCATGGAATGTCTGCGGCATGTCCGCATGAACGGTCCAGCGTTCCCATGTGCCCTGTTGCGCAGTCAGGTCGATACGGTTGATATCCCACATCGCGCCGTTGATTCCCGGCTCACTGTCACCGAGACGCAAATCACGGGTGCGGACAACGTTACCGGAGAGGATCTGATCGGCCAGCAAACGCATCGGCAGATTATCCGTCACCAGCGGCAACAAGCCGGTCGGTTTCAGCGTCAACACGATCGTCGACACCAGAATGCTCGAGGGTTCAAACAGGCCACGCAGTCTGTCCATCACGCCTGCGGCTTCACCGGCAGTAATCGACACTTCTTCGCCCTGCGACATATCCACCAGCACTTCGCGGCGTTCTCCCGGTCCGAGCGACAGACGTTTAACGGTCATTGGCGCAGGCAGAAAACCAAGATCGGAAGCCACGACGTGAAACGCGCGGTTATCAGTCATGCTCAGTTCGTAACGGCGGGCATTCGATGCATTCAGCAGGCGCAGACGCACCCAGCCTCGCGAAACCTCGACATAAGGACTTTGCACACCGTTTACCAGCATGGTGTCACCGAAGAACCCGCCTGACGCTGGCGTGTCATATTGCGGCACACCGAACCCATCCAGACGCTTGTCCTGAATGATAATCGGGAAATCATCCACGCCGTAGTGATTCGGTAACGGCAGATTCTTGCTGACTTCATCCTCAACAATCCACATCCCCGCCAGCCCGTTATAAACGTGTGGCGCCATGCGGTTGGGGGTATTGGCGTGATACCAGCAGGTGGCCGCCGCCTGACGAATAGGCAATACCGGAGACCAGTCCACGCCTGGCTGCATCAGACGTGCTGCGCCACCGGTTAACGTTCCTGGTTCAAGCAGGCCGCTGACGGTCATAGAAACCGGTTCAGCCAGACGGTTGCTGTAAATAAGTTTGACGTCATCGCCGCTATGCACTTTGACGGTCGGGCCGAGGTACATGCCATTAATGCCCCAGACCGGTGCCTTTGCGCCACCCAGGAATGACCAGTGCGCGGCCTGCAACGTCAGAAACAGCGGTTGCCCGCGGCGCGATTCAAGCAACGGGGGAACAGGTAATGCCGGTTGCGAACCACTCGCTTCTGCTTTTAAAGGCAGAGCACCTGCGGCAAGAGCCACGCCGGAGGCTTGCAGGAACGAGCGACGACTGAGTGACATATTTTCTCCATGAAAACGAACCATAAACTGTATTGAACGCCGCCGCCATCAATGGCAGCGGGAAGAATCCCCGTCATACTTCAGGCTGCAGGTGCGTTGGCAACTCGAATTATTTAGTGGATTTATAAATAGTATTATTTTTTTGCGGCGGCTTCGCGCTGTGCCACTTCGGCATCCAGTTCGGCGATTTTGTCCGCCATGATCTGACGGCAATGCTCAGACAATTCACGCAGGCGTTCTTTGGTGTAACCACTGGTGTCGATCGGTGGCAAAATTTCGACAATCACCAGCCCGTTAGACCAGCGGTTTAATTTCACCTTGTTGCTGGTGTTCGATACACAAATCGGCACAATCGGCACGCCGGCAGCAATCGCCGCATGGAAAGCGCCGGTTTTGAATGGCATCAGACCACGACCACGGCTGCGCGTCCCTTCGGGGAACATCCAGATCGACAGATTCTTTTTCTTAATCTGGGCCACCACCTGAGAAATAGTACCGTGCGCTTTGGCGCGATTATCACGGTCAATCAGCAGGTTGCCCGTCAGCCAGTAAAGCTGACCAAAGAACGGGATCCAGGCCAGGCTTTTCTTGCCAACGGTCACCGTTCCTGGCATGACGACGGACGAAGCCGTCACCATGTCGTAATTGTTTTGATGGTTGGCAATATAAATACAGTTGCCGTTATTCACTGCTTCTGCAGGAATACGTTTTTCAACACGAAGACCAAATACCGGTGCCAGACGACCAAACAGCTTACCGAAAGTCGACACATGTTTCGGGTTCCGCGGACTGAAAAGACAGTAGATGCAACCAAAGACACTGACCAGAATCGAGTAAATCACCACGATAATCAGACGCAAAATAAATAACATAACATCCTCTTAAAACTACAGCCGAAGCCGGTAAGAAACCTGTGCAGTTTCGCTCCCTGTGCGGTGAACTATTCTCAAGCCTCATTCAACACGGCACAACGGTTTTATTAATACAAATGTAAAATCTTTGCACTGCGCGACAGTCTCAGACCACTGAATTCCATCGAAAGATTTCAGGGCACAAATGTGCCCTGACTTTTGCCGATTAACAGCGGTCTTATTCTTCGCTGTCACCGCCGCTGATGCGAACAGGTGAATCGACTTCAACACGATCGATACGTTGCAGCCCGCGCGGCAGAAGCGTTCCTTTGCGGCCACGTTCGGCACGGAATTTCTGCAGGTCTTCCGGACGGAGAACCAGCTTACGTTTACCGACATGCAGCGTGATCGACGTTTGCGGTGGCAGAACCAGCAACCACGCCAGTTTATCTTCGCCACTGGCCGCCTGCGCTGCCGGAATTGAAACAATTTTGTTACCCTTGCCTTTCGACAACTGTGGCAGATCCGCCACCGGGAACAGCAACATACGTCCCGCTGCAGTAATCGACAACAGCATATCTTCACTGCCATGAAGTTCCATTGGCGTGAAGGCTTTGGCGTTATCCGGCAAGGTAATCATCGCTTTACCGGCACGGTTACGGGCCACTAAATCGTTGAAAGTACAAACGAAGCCATAACCGGCATCCGATGCCATCAGCAGTTTCTGGTCGTCCGCCGCCATCAGTACGTGCTCGATGGTTGCGCCCGGCGGTGGTGTCAGTTTACCGGTCAGCGGTTCGCCCTGGCCGCGCGCAGAAGGCAGCGTGGTCGGATCAAGCGCATAACTGCGGCCGGTGGAGTCCATAAACACCACGGGCTGATTGCTCTTGCCTTTGGCCGCAGCGCGGAAACTGTCACCGGCTTTGTAACTCAGGCCGGAAGCATCGATGTCGTGGCCTTTGGCGCTGCGCACCCAGCCTGATTCTGACAACACGATGGTCACCGGCTCGGACGGAATAAAATCGTGCTCGCTCATCGCCCTGGCTTCTTCACGCTCAGTGATCGGCGAACGTCGCTCGTCACCAAAGGCTTCGGCATCCGCCTGAATCTCTTTGCGGATCAGCGTGCTGAGTTTACGTTCTGACGCCAGCAACGCCTGCAACTGATCGCGCTCTTTCGCCAGTTCATCCTGCTCACCACGGATTTTAGTTTCTTCGAGTTTCGCCAAATGGCGCAATTTCAACTCAAGGATAGCTTCAGCTTGCGTATCTGACAGTTCGAAACGCTGCATCAGTACCGGTTTCGGCTCATCTTCCGTACGGATGATGTGGATCACTTCATCGATATTAAGGAACGCGGTCAGCAAACCTTCGAGGATATGCAGGCGTTTCAGCACTTTATCAAGGCGGAAGTTCAGACGACGGCGTACGGTATCGCGGCGGTAAGCCAGCCACTCCGTCAGGATCTCAAGCAGCCCTTTGACCTGCGGACGATGATCAAGACCGATCATGTTCATGTTAATGCGGTAGCTGCGTTCCAGATCGGTAGTCGCAAACAGGTGATTCATCACCTGATCCAGATCGATACGGTTGGAGCGCGGCACGACGACCAGGCGGGTCGGGTTCTCATGATCTGATTCATCACGCAGGTCTTCAACCATAGGCAGCTTTTTGGCACGCATCTGGCTGGCAATTTGCTCCAGCACTTTCGCGCCGGAAACCTGATGCGGTAGCGCAGTGATCACCGCACTGCCGTCTTCTTTGTGCCAGACCGCACGCATGCGCACCGAGCCTTTACCCGACTCGTACATTTTGCGAATTTCATTGCGCGGCGTAATGATTTCAGCTTCTGTCGGGAAATCAGGCCCCTGTACGAATTCCAGCAGATCTTCGAGCGAGCTGTTCGGTTTCTCAAGTAATGCCACCGCAGCGGCAGCCACTTCACGGATGTTGTGCGGCGGAATATCGGTCGCCATCCCGACCGCGATGCCGGTCGTACCGTTAAGCAGAATATTCGGCAGACGCGCAGGCAGCATTTTCGGCTCCTGCATGGTGCCGTCAAAGTTCGGCACATAATCGACCGTGCCCTGACCTAATTCACGTAACAGAACTTCGGCATATTTTGACAGGCGCGATTCGGTATAACGCATCGCGGCGAAGGATTTCGGGTCATCCGGCGCGCCCCAGTTTCCCTGCCCGTCAACCAGCGGATAGCGGTAAGAGAATGGCTGCGCCATCAGAACCATGGCTTCGTAGCAGGCGCTGTCGCCATGCGGATGATATTTACCCAGCACGTCACCGACGGTACGCGCGGATTTTTTGAATTTGGCGTTATTACTCAGGCCCAGCTCGGACATCGCGTAAATAATACGACGCTGCACTGGCTTGAGCCCGTCACCGATAAACGGCAGCGCGCGGTCCATGATGACGTACATGGAATAGTTGAGATAGGCGTTCTCAGTAAACGTGTGCAGAGCTAAACGTTCTGTTCCGTCATGAGTCATTTCGCTCATTGATGTTTAATCCTCAGACCCGTGGCGTTATCGTTTTGGAAATTAAGGAAGCTTGCACCCGCAGGCGCGCGATGTCCGCTGCCGCGAGGCAATGATGTTCGCGATAGTACATCATCTGCCGTATGACTGTCACAGTTGCTGTGTTCATGCCTTATTTTTAAACAGTTTTTGCACAACAAACTGGTTAAATTGCCGCGCTCTTTCTTCAATTATTGCATCTGAGTCAATAGTCTTGTGCGCAATATCACATTTTTCTGTCATGCAGAGTTCAGTACACTACGTGGTAACAGCCTGACCACCAGAATTTAAGTATTCCCGATAAGGAAAAAACCATGAGCAACATCCTGATAATCAACGCCGGTAAGACCTTTGCCCATTCCAAAGGGGCGCTGAACAACAGCCTGACCGACGTCGCCACCGGCTTTCTGCGTGACAAAGGCCACGACGTGCGCGTGACTGTTCTGGAAGACGGTTACGACGTGCAGACCGAAATTGAAAGCTATCTGTGGGCGGACGCCATCATTTATCAGCAGCCGGGCTGGTGGATGGGGATGCCATGGACACTGAAAAAATACATCGATGAAGTGTTCACAGAAGGCCACGGTAAACTGTACGCCAGCGATGGCCGTACCCGTTCTGATGAATCGAAAAAATACGGTTCCGGCGGCCTGTTGCACGGCAAATGCTACATGCTGTCTGTGACCTGGAACGCGCCGCTGGAAGCGTTCGAAGATAAAGAACAGTTCTTCCACGGCGTGGGCGTTGACGGCGTATACATGGCACAGCACAAAGCCAACCAGTTTATCGGCCTTGATACATTGCCAACCTTTATGTGTAACGACGTGATCAAACAACCTGATGTGGAAGGCGATTTCGCACGCTATCGTGCTCACCTTGAAAATGTATTCGGTCAGGCCTAAGGTTGAAGGTCACCCGGGAAAGAGGTTTTTATGATCACTGTTATTGCTGAAATCAAAGTAAAACCAGGCCGTCGCGATTCGGTTATAGAAAAAATTACAGCACTGCTGCCCAGCGTTCTGGCAGAGAAAGGCTGTCATCGTTATGAGCCATATGTTGATTTCAACGGCCAGATCCCCTGGCGTAAAACAGTACCTGATTCCATTTTCATGCTGGAAGACTGGGAAAGCCTGGCGCACCTCGAAGCGCATCAGCAGGCTGAGCACATGGATAAGCACCGTGAAAACATCAAAGCCGACGTGCTGGATGTGGTGATCCACATTATTGAGAAAGTCTGATTTTCTGAACATCGCTAAATTCGGAAACAAAAATGCCGGCGCTGCAAAGCGTCCGGCATTTTTTTATGGCGACGGCGAAAGGATCAGACGTCAAGTTCGGCGGTATCGCCTTTTTCCTGCAACCAGTTACGGCGATCTTCAGACCGTTTCTTCGCCAGCAGCATATCCATCATGCGCAGCGTCTGGTCGATATCGTCCTCATCGATGGTCAGTTGCACCAGACGACGGGTGTTCGGATCGAGCGTGGTTTCGCGCAGCTGCAGCGGGTTCATTTCACCCAGACCTTTAAAACGCTGCACGTTCGGCTTGCCTTTCTTACGTTTCAGTTGCTCCAGCACGCCTTCTTTTTCCTGCTCATCCAGCGCATAGAACACTTCTTTGCCCAGATCGATACGGTATAAAGGCGGCATTGCCACATACACATGACCGCCACGCACCAGGGAGCGGAAGTGACGGACAAACAGCGCGCACAACAAGGTGGCGATGTGTAAGCCGTCGGAGTCCGCATCCGCCAGGATACAGATTTTGCCGTAACGCAGTTGCGTCAGATCTTCACTGTCCGGATCGATACCGATCGCCACAGAAATATCGTGCACTTCCTGCGAGGCCAGCACTTCATCAGAAGAGACTTCCCACGTGTTAAGGATCTTACCTTTGAGCGGCATGATCGCCTGATATTCACGATCACGCGCCTGTTTGGCAGAACCGCCTGCGGAATCCCCTTCCACCAGGAACAATTCTGTCATGTTCAGATCTTGTGACGTGCAGTCAGCCAGTTTGCCCGGCAGCGCAGGGCCGCTGGTCAGTTTCTTACGCACAACTTTTTTTGCGGCACGCAGACGGCGCTGGGCACTGGAAATGCACAGTTCCGCCAGCTGTTCTGCCGCCTGAACGTTCTGGTTCAGCCACAGGCTGAAGGCATCTTTCACCACACCGGAAACGAAGGCCGCGCACTGACGCGAAGACAGACGTTCTTTGGTCTGGCCGGCAAATTGCGGATCCTGCATTTTTACCGACAGCACATACGCACAACGTTCCCAGATATCTTCTGCAGAAAGCTTGACGCCGCGTGGCAGAATATTGCGGTATTCGCAGAACTCACGCATGGCATCGAGCAGACCCTGGCGCAGACCGTTAACATGTGTACCGCCCTGCATGGTTGGGATCAGGTTGACGTAGCTTTCGGTCAGCAATTCACCGCCTTCCGGCAGCCATAACAGCGCCCAGTCGACAGCTTCTGTATCACCGGCAAAATTACCGACGAACGCTTTTTCAGGCAGAGTAATCAGGCCGTTGACCGCTTCCATCAGGTAATCAGTCAGACCATCGTCATAACACCAGCGTTGCTCGGTGTTATTCACTTTGTCTTTGAACAGGATTTCTACGCCAGGACACAGTACGGCCTTCGCTTTCAGCAAATGGCTGAGGCGGCTGACCGAAAAACGCGGGCTGTCGAAAAAGCTGCCGTCAGGCCAGAAATGAACGCTGGTTCCGGTGTTGCGTTTGCCGCAGGTACCGGTAACGTGCAGATCCTGCACTTTATCGCCATTTTCAAACGCCATTTCATATACTTCGCCACCGCGTTTTACCGCCACTTCGACGCGTTTTGATAAGGCGTTAACCACCGAAATCCCCACGCCATGCAGGCCGCCGGAGAACTGGTAATTTTTGTTGGAGAATTTACCGCCCGCGTGCAGACGGCAGAAGATCAGTTCGACCGCCGGAACGCCTTCTTCCGCGTGGATATCCACCGGCATGCCGCGACCGTCATCAATGACTTCGAGAGACTGGTCTTCGTGAAGGATCACTTCGATGCGTTTGGCGTGGCCAGCTAATGCTTCATCCACGCTGTTATCAATAACTTCCTGGCCGAGATGGTTTGGCCGGGTTGTATCGGTGTACATGCCCGGACGGCGGCGTACCGGTTCGAGTCCGCTGAGGACCTCTATGGAATCCGCGTTATAAGTTGATTGGCTCATCGTTGATTATTCGTGGCTCATAGGTTTGTGGGCTAACGATACAGTATGTGGGCGGGTGGAAGCTCTGGCAGCAAGCAGACGCTATAAATCCGGGGGAAAAAGTCACCCTGACGATGTTAGTCTGCGGCCAGTTCCAGGAAATCTACAATCGGCGAAAAATAGCGTTCAAAGCCGACAAATGCATGATTCCCCTCGGGTTCGACCGTCTGGCGACAGGTGGTGTAGTACGCCACAGCCTGACGGTAATCGAGAATTTCATCGCCCGTTTGTTGCAGTAACCAGAGTAAATCCGGCGACTCCAGCGGTTCGACCTGCATGACTTTCAGATCGTAAACGTGGCGTGACTCTAACACATATTGCTGGCCGGTGTAGGGGTTCTCGTTTTGTCCCAGGAAGTCGATCAGCAGCTCATACGGCTTCACGGCGGGGTTCACCACCACAGCCGGCACGGCAAAACATTGCGACAACCAGGTAGCGTAATAGCCGCCCAGCGAGGAGCCGACAATCCCCAGTTTTTTACCTGCATTGCTGATCACCAGACTCTCGAGTTCTTCGGCAGCCTCGGCCGGATAAGGCGGTAATTGCGGGATAACCATATCGATATGGGGATGATTAACCGCCAGCCAGTTTTTTAACGCCGTGGCTTTCGCCGAGTTGGGAGAACTGTTGAATCCGTGCAGGTAAAGTAAGGTGTTCATTCGTAGCCGTCCGACTCCGTGTCAGGATGAAACTCATTGGTTTCCAGACGGAAGACTTCAGTCTCCACACGGCCATCCGGATACAAATCAAGGTAGCGCCAGCCCGGCGCAACGGTATCAATCGTGAAATTGGTGCAATGCGGTTTGAACTGTACGCAGGTTGACGGCGTGGCGTAAAGACGGCGGCCATACCAGTCGAGATCCAGCTCCTGATGAATATGTCCGCACAAAAGCGTATTCACTTTCGGGTAATTTACCAGGGTGTTCGCCAGCATATGCGCATTGCGCAGGCTGTGCTGATCGAGCCAAGTGCAGCCAGAAGGCAGCGGATGATGATGTAACATCAGCAGAGTGAAACGATCGGGGTACGCATTCAGACAGCGCTCCATCCATTCCAGCTGATATTCACTCAGCTCGCCGTGCGGCACACCGAACACCTGCGTATCAAGCAGGATAATTTGCCAGTGTTCACCGAGCAGAACGTGTTTAGAAGGGCTGATCCCCGCATCCTGCAAGGCATTGACCATGGCAGGCTGGAAATCATGATTGCCCGGCAGCCAGACGCAGGGCGCTGTCAGCTCGCTGATGCCGCGGGCAAACTGATGGTAGGCTTCCACCGACTGATCCTGTGCCAGGTCACCTGTTGCCGCGATAATATCGACTTCACGCTGCTGCGCTTTGATGGCGTCCAGCACCGCGCGATAGCTGTTAAACGTATTCACGCCTAACAACGTTTCATCTTCACCGGCAAAAAGATGGGTATCAGTAATCTGTAGAATCCTGACTTTGGCCCCATTCACCAAAGGCAGTGTAAACAGGCTTTCCAAATCGTTTCCTTTGTTGTTGAAGTCTGTCTAACAAACCGGAACTGCCATCGCTCCGTGCGCAAGGCAATAACGCAGCCAATCCGCAAGGAACTGGTTAATTTGATGCTTTTCATCACGCTGATGCAACTTTTTATTCGGATAATCATAGCGTGCTTTAAAGCGAAAGATCTGCTGACTCGCACACACTTCGGCCACCATCGCATCATGGTACAGGCGAACGGTGAGCGAAGGCAGGCTCCAGTAACTCACCGCCGGTGCGGTCTGTTTGATTTCTATCAGGGATGTGTAACGCGTTGATTCGAGGATCGTCAGGCAATACGTTGCGCTACTCACCTGATATGCCACAGTTTCACCAGGTTCATCGGTACGTGGCATCAAACGGCGCAATTGTGCAAAATTGGTTTCGCACAATCTCATCATTTCAGGGAAATCAGGGGTATAGCGCTTAATCATTAGTTGGCCCACTCTTTTCTCAGGGATTCATGGTGCAGCTGCAGCCATTGCAGGGCAATCACTGACGCCGCATTGTCTATCGCTCCTTCTTCCACCCAGCGGTAAGCCTGTTCACGGCTGACCACATGTACCCGGATGTCTTCATTCTCTGCTTCCAGACCGTGAATTCCTTCTGCCGTCGTGGCATCGACTTCACCGACCATAATGGAAAGACGCTCGCTGGTTCCGCCCGGACTTGCCAGGTAATTCACAGCCGGTTTGCAGCGTTTCACCACAATGTTCGCTTCCTCGAGTGCTTCGCGGCGGGCAACATCTTCAACTGTCTCGCCTTCTTCAATGATACCGGCGACCATCTCCAGAAGCCAAGGAGTATCACTGGAATCCAAAGCCGGGATGCGGATCTGTTCGATCAGCACGACTTCATCCCTTTTCGGATCATAAGGTAATAATACGGCGGCATGACCGCGCTCAAAGACTTCACGGACGACTTCGCCGCTCATTTCCCCATTAAACAGCCGATGGCGAAACCGATATGCAATAATAGAAAAAAAACCTTTATATCGCGTCTCACGTGCAATAATTTCTACATCATCTTTGCCGAAAGTAACCGGTGACCGTTTAAATGAAGACATGGAATGTTTCCTTATCCCTCATAAAGGTAATTTATCGCCCTTTGAGGTCAATTTGATGAAAATGCGTTAATAATAATCAAGGTTGTTTGTGATAGATTTAGGCTCATTCACTCGGGAAGGCACGTTAAGCCAACCGCCCCGCTAGCCTGACTCTGCTAGAATCCGCGTCTATTGGTTAATTTGACTGCGCCACCATACATAACAACATTGCTGCACAACAAGGAATGCAAATGAAGAAACTGCTCCCCCTTCTCATCGGACTCAGCCTGGGCGGCTTTAGTACGATAAGCCAGGCCGAAAACCTGATGCAGGTCTATCAGCAAGCCAGGACAAGTAACCCGGACCTGCGCAAATCTGCTGCTGACCGGGATGCTGCATTCGAAAAAATTAACGAAAGCCGCAGTCCTTTATTACCGCAACTCGGATTAGGTGCGGATTACAATTATACCAATGGCTACCGTGATGCGAATGGCGTTAACAGCGATGTTGGCAGCGCCAGCCTGCAATTAACGCAGACCATCTTTGATATGTCAAAATGGCGCGCCCTGACGCTGCAGGAAAAAACTGCCGGTATTCAGGATGTGTCTTATCAGACTGATCAACAATCACTGATCCTGAATTCCGCAACGGCTTATTTCAACGTCCTGAGTGCGATCGATTCACTCTCGTATACCGAAGCGCAGAAACAGGCTATTTACCGTCAGCTGGATCAAACCACTCAACGTTTTAACGTGGGCCTGGTGGCTATTACCGACGTGCAGAACGCCCGTTCACAATACGACACCGTATTGGCAAACGAAGTGACTGCCCGTAATAACCTGGATAACGCGCTGGAATCCCTGCGTCAGGTTACCGGTATGTATTATCCGCAACTGTCTTCCCTGAATGTCGACAACTTCAACACCACGCGTCCGCAACCGGTCGCCACGCTGTTGAAAGAAGCAGAAAGCCGTAACCTGAGCTTGCTGTCTGCGCGTCTGTCACAGGATCTGGCACGTGAGCAAATCCGCTATGCGGAAACCGGCCACATGCCAACGGTTGATCTGACGGCCTCTACCGGCATCAGCAATACCAAATACCACGGCGACAAAACCGGCGGTTCTTCAAGCTATCAGGATGCTGACGCAGGCCAGAACAAAATTGGTCTGAGCTTCTCCCTGCCATTGTACAGCGGCGGTTCTGTCACCTCTCAGGTGAAACAGGCGCAGTATAATTTCGTGGGTGCCAGCGAACAGCTTGAAAGCGCACACCGCAGCGTCGTGCAAACCGTTCGGTCTTCCTTCAACAACATCTCTGCCTCGATCAGCAGCATCAACGCCTATAAACAAGCCGTTGTTTCTGCACAGAGTTCTTTAGATGCGATGGAAGCCGGTTACCAGGTCGGTACCCGTACCATCGTTGATGTGCTGGATGCCACCACCACGCTGTACAACGCCAAACAACAGCTTTCCAGCGCACGTTACACGTACCTGATTAATCAGCTGAACATTAAATCAGCGCTGGGTACGCTGAACGAAAGCGACCTGCTGGCACTGAACGGTGCTTTGGGTAAACCTGTTCCGACAGCCCCCGATCAGGTTGCGCCAGAAACGCCAGATCAGGATGCCGCTGCAGACGGTTACGGCAACAAAACCGCGGCTGCACCTGTACCACGCGTTCAACAAGCCAGCGCATCCACAGCAACGACCACACCGAAGAAAAGCGGCAATCCTTTCCAGAACTGATACGGAAAAGTTTCCCTGCGTTTCGACTAAGGCAGCCTGAAAAGGCTGCTTTTTTTTGCCTGTGTCACGCCGCTCTGTAAAGTCTCGTAACAATTGCCTGTCGCTGCTTTAACAATCAGCCGCTTTCCCCTATTCTTAGGCCCTACTGGGAAAGGGCAAAAAAGCCCTACACATGGGATAAGAACGATGAAACGGACACAACGCGTTAACCTGGCTACCTTCCGTAAATCATGGCGTAGCTCTCGAATCACTCCTGTCGCTCTGGCAGTCAGCGCAGTCTTTATGCTGGCCGGCTGCGAGAAAACCGACGAAACCGTTTCTCTGTATCAGAACGCTGATGACTGCTCGAAAGCCAATCCTTCCGGCAGCGCGCAATGTGTCGCAGCGTATGATGCAGCGAAACAGGAAGCGGCTAAAACCGCACCAAAATATGCCAGCCGCGAAGACTGTATCGCTGAATTCGGCGAAGGCCAGTGTACTCAGGCTCCGGCACAGTCTGGCGTCGCGACGGCTGAAAACCAGAGCAGCGGTGGCAGCATGTGGATGCCGCTGATGGCAGGTTACATGATGGGCCGCATGATGAGCGGTGGCGGTTACGCGCAACAGCCATTATTCAGCTCAAAAAACCCGGCCAGCCCGGCGAACGGTAAATTCGTCGATGCGACCGGTAAAAACTACGGCCCGGCAACTGCGGGCGGCCGGACCATGAACGTTCCGAGAACGGCGATGGCCCCTAAACCTGCCGTGACCAACACCATCACCCGTGGCGGTTTTGGCGACAGCGTGGCAAAACAAACGTCGATGCAACGCAGCTCTTCTGCCACGTCACGCAGCCCTGGCCGCAGCATGGGTGGCTAAGAGACTCTGATGAAACGTTTAGCCATTAACGAGCGCCCGGACTGGCGCGAAAAAGCCACGGAGTTTGGCTTCAACTTCCACACCATGTATGGCGAACCCTACTGGTGTGAAGATGCTTATTACCAGTTCACGCTGGCGCAGATCGAAGAGATCGAAGACGCGACGGCGGAGATTCATCAGATGTGCCTGAAGGTCGTTGAGCGCGTGGTGAATGACGACAAACTGATGGCGAAATTCCAGATCCCAAAACATGTCTGGGAATTTGTCCGCAGTTCATGGCGCACGCAACAGCCTTCGCTGTATTCACGTCTGGATCTGGCCTATGACGGCGTCAATCCGCCGAAGCTACTGGAAAATAACGCCGATACGCCGACGTCTTTGTATGAAGCCGCTTTCTTCCAGTGGCTATGGCTTGAAGATCAGATAGCTGCAGGCAATTTGTCGCAAGACGCTGATCAGTACAACAGTCTGCAGGAAAAGCTGATTGAGCGTTTTGCCGAGCTGAAAAATCAGCATGGTTTCTCGTTGCTGCACATCGCCTGCTGTCAGGACACTGAAGAAGATCGCGGTACGGTGCAATATTTGCAGGACTGCGCGCTGGAAGCAGAACTGGCCAGCGAATTCCTGTTTATCGAGGAAATCGGGCTGGGAGAACGCGGACAATTCACCGATACGCAGGATCAGGTGATTTCGAATCTGTTCAAGCTGTATCCGTGGGAATTCATGTTCCGCGAAGTCTTCGCGACCAAACTGGAAGATGCCGGTGTTCGCTGGCTGGAACCGGCCTGGAAAGCCATTCTGTCGAATAAAGCCTTGTTACCGCTGTTGTGGGAAATGTTCCCGGATCACCCGAACCTGTTACCGGCTTATTTTGCCGAAGACCCGCATCCGGAACTGGATCACTACGTGGTGAAGCCGCTGTTTTCCCGCGAAGGCGCGAACATTAAAGTCATCGAGAAAGGCCAGGAAGTGGCCCGCGTTGATGGCCCGTATGGCGCGGAAGGCATGATCGTGCAGCAGTTCCATCCGCTGCCGGTGTTTGAAGGCAGTTACACGCTGATCGGCAGCTGGCTGGTCAACGATCAACCTTGCGGCATCGGCATCCGCGAAGATAAAGCACTGATCACCCAGGATCTGTCACGTTTCTATCCGCATACTATTGTCGGATAAAAAAACTAAAAAAGGATAATGAATAAATTCATTATCCTTTTTATTCGCCAAATTAACCTACCTGAACGGAAAGCATCGAAAGCGATCCCATTACGATCCCGTCCGTTGGCTGCGTGATTGGCTCAGCACCATCCCACGCCCCTAAAACGTACAGTAATGGCAGATAGTGATCCGGAGACGGATTGGATAACGCGCCGCCTTCGTGCTCCATAAATTTCACCAGAGGATGATCTTTCGCCTCGCCTTTCCAGTTCAGATTATCTTTCACATATGTCTCGAAAGATGTCGCCCATGGATAAGCTTCGGCGTTACCGTCCCATTTTACCATCCGCAGGTTATGGACTACGTTACCGCTGGCGACAATCATTATCCCTTCATCACGTAAAGCCGCGAGCTTCTTGCCTAATTCATAATGAAATTCAGGGGTTTGCGTGCCATCAATGCTCAACTGGATCACCGGAATATCCGCGTCAGGATACATCTTGATCAGCACACCCCAGGTACCGTGGTCGAAGCCCCACTCGTGGGTATCGGAAATCACATTTACCGGGCTGAGTAATTCCTGAACACGTTTTGCCAGCGCCGGTGAACCGGGTGCCGGATAGCGCTTATCAAACAGCGCCTGCGGGAACCCTCCAAAGTCATGAATGGTGCGCGGATTCTCCATTGCCGTTACTGCAGTGCCGCGCGTGAACCAGTGCGCTGACACGGCCAGAATCGCTTTTGGACGCGGTAATGTTTCGCCCAGCGCATGCCAGGCACGGGTATACATATTGTCCTCCAGCACGTTCATCGGGCTGCCGTGGCCTAAGAAAAGTGCGGGCATACGTTGAGTCGTCATCATGAATTCCTTACCGCAAGATAAAAGAGAGCAGCCAGTGAGTCACCTGCCGCGTGATGACCATACGGTACTCTTTTTGATTACCGCTGACAGCCGGATAACCATGAAGGAGATATTCAATAAATTTGATGAAAAAAATCAAAGAAGGCAGGAGGAGTCTATTTTGCAAAGACCCATTTTGGCAATAAGCAGCAATAAAAAGCAAAAAGGCCGCATAAGCGGCCTTTTCTGTTACGCACAACCCCTTACTTAGCTTGCCTGACGGGTCTGCGCCTGACGATAGGCCACCAGATCGGCGATGGTCACTACCGGCATATTATGCCGACGGGCAAAGACAATAACTTCAGGCGCATGCGCCATACTGCCGTCGTCATTAGTCAGTTCACACAGCACGCCGTAAGGCTTCAGGCCTGCCAGCGTCGCCAGATCAACCGACGCTTCAGTGTGACCGCCACGGGACAGCACACCACCAGCCTGCGCGCGCAGCGGGAAGATATGCCCCGGACGATTCAGGTCAGAAGGTTTCGCGCCATCTTTGATGGCTGCACGAATAGTGGTGATACGGTCGGCAGCAGAAACACCGGTAGTCACACCTTCAACCGCTTCAATAGTCACGGTAAATGGCGTCTGGAACGGGCTGGAGTTGTTCTCAACCATCATTGGTAAATCCAGCTTTTTACGGCTGTCTTCGTTCATGGTCAGGCAAACAATACCGCTGCCGTGGCGAATGGTCAGTGCCATTTGCTCAACGGTCATGTTTTCAGCGGCAAAGATTAAATCGCCTTCGTTTTCACGATCTTCGTCATCCAGCACCAACACACCCACGCCGTTACGCATGGCGTCAATAGCACGCTCAACGCGTTCAGCTGATGTACCGAATTCGGAAAGTAGGGTCTGATTCATGGTAAAAATAACCTCATGTTCTGTATGTGGATTACCAGAATCAGGGCGTCTTGAGGAGGCTAGCTGCAGCCGCCAGATGGCGTGCTACAGTTATAAAAAATAACGCAGCGGGCAATATTTGCCCGGCTTGAATCGTTACTCTCTCCCATCCGGACTTTAACCGTCGGCCCCGGAATTACACCGGATCTGCTGACCTCTAACCCCGAAGGATTGAGCGCTCGCGGGCTTCCACATGGAAGGGATTATGATCCTTCCGATATTCCGTGGTTTACCGCCGGTGGGGACTTTCACCCCGCCCTGAGAATAAGCAAAACAACTATAGCGCCAATAAATGAGCAGAGCAATCCTGTGGTTTGTCCAATTAGTGCCCCTGAAGGTTTATAGAAACAGCATCAGCGATTACACTAAGGAAAAGCACCTCCTTCGAGAAAAGGAAATAACATGATTGACCCGAAAAAAATTGAACAAATTGCCCGCCAGGTTCACGAATCTATGCCTAAAGGGATCCGTGAGTTTGGTGAAGATGCCGAAAAGAAAATCCGTCAGGTATTGCAGGCGCAGTTCAGCCGCATGGATTTAGTCAATCGCGAAGAGTTTGACGTTCAGACCCAGGTTTTACTGCGTACCCGTGAAAAACTGGCTGTACTGGAACAACGTCTTGCTGCGCTGGAAGGCAAGCTGACTGAAGCGGAAAAGCCGCAAGATCCGGCCTGATTATTGCGAATGATATCATCAGAAAAGGCCTGCTCAGCAGGCCTTTTTGCTGTGCGAAATCGGCGTTACCGTACATGAAGTACCGTTGTGGCGCGTGGCAATAACAGCCACAATCCTGCAAACACCACGACTGCATACAGCGCTTTCCAGCCGACCATCGCCAGCAATCCGCAGCACAATACAGCGCCCAGCATCGCCATCCATTTCGAGCGTCCTGCCAGGATCCGGATCCCCGCCAGCATACATAACAGATAAATCAGGATGAAAATCCCATTAGCGTAAGTGATCAGCGCGCCAAGCGGCAGGTGCAGCCAGTAAATCAGTAGCGTAAACAACGCGCAGCAGCCCACCACTAAATTCAGCGCGGGCACCGGCACTTGCTGAGCGGAAAGCTGTGCGAGTTTACTTTGCGGCTTGAGCTGAGCCTGTGACCACACCAGCCGGGCGAAACTCTGGGTATAAATATTCACGCTGGCAAAACACGCCAGATAGCCAATAATGCAGGCGATCCACAACGCTTTTTGTCCGAAGAGCTGTACGACGATACCCGGCAATGATGCGCCTGCTTCCCGCCCTTCTCCCCAGGCATGGAATTTCAGCACCGCTACCGTACATCCCCAGTAAACTGCGCCAGCCACCAGCATGCCGATCAACAACGCGCGCGGGAAATCCCGTTCCGGATGACGGAATTCGGTCGCCAGATGCGCGAAAGCCTCAAGCCCGACAAAACACCAAAACATCACCGCCAGCGCGTCAAACAGGTTCGATGGTGAGACGTCACGCACCGAAGGCAGCGGAATTTCAGGCAGAGAAATATCCCCTTTCCACCAGATTGCCACCACCAGCGCGATCACCAGACAAGCGATTAGCGTTTGAATATTGGCACTGGACCCGGCACTGCGTGTGCCGAGGAACCAGATAACAAACAGCGTACCCAACTGCACCAGCAGCAGGTTTATGCTGCTCCAGCCAAAGGCGGCCTGCCAGAAACCGGCAGCAATATGCAATGCGGCGGGCAATCCGACCGGAATAACTGACAGGAATAACCAACCGGTGACCCGCGCCATATGCGGTCCGAAAGCTTTGCCGACAAAATGCGCTGCACCGCCCGCGCTGGGGAAATGCCGCCCAAGCGCAGCAAACCCGATGGCTATCGGAAACACCAGCAGGATCAGCACCGGCCACGCCCACAGGCTGTCGTTTTGTGCCAGCTGAGCCGCCAGTGCAGGCACCGCAAAGACACCAGTCCCCAGTAATGAGGTTGAAAGCAGCCCGACGCCCTGCGCCAGACTCAGTTCCTGTTTTAATCCGCTCACAACAGAGCCACTTCCGTTTTGCGTTATTGATTGAAAAATCAAAAAGAAAAGGGCTTATCAGATAAGCCCTTCAGTGCAGATAACATGGTCTTCCCGGAGGAAATCAGTCCTGCGCTTTGATCTGATTGATGATTTTGGTAGTGGACAAACCATCTTCAAAATTCAGCACACGGACTTCGCCGCCATTCGCCCAGACTTCCTGACAACCGGCGATTTGCTCAGGCTTATAGTCGCCACCTTTCACCAGCAGATCAGGCAAGATCCCGGCGATCAAACGCTGCGGCGTGTCTTCATCAAAAGAAACCACCCAGTCCACGGCACCCAGTGCGCCCAGCACGATCATGCGGTTTTGCAGCGCGTTTACGGGACGGGTTTCGCCTTTCAGGCGTTTGGTCGAAGCATCGCTGTTAACGGCGACAATCAGACGGTCGCCCAGTTTGCGGGCGTTTGCCAGGTAAGAAACGTGTCCGGCATGCAGAATGTCAAAGATGCCGTTGGTCATCACGACTTTCTCGCCGCGCTGACGCGCCATCGCCACGGCGGCTTTTAGCTGTTCTTCGTTCATCACGCCAAAACCAACGTCTGAACGCCCGCCGATCGCATTTTCCAGTTCAACCGGCGAAACGGTTGAGGTGCCGAGTTTACCCACCACCACACCGGCGGCGGCGTTCGCCAGGAAGCAGGATTCTTCCAGCGTATTACCGGCGGCAAGAGCCGCGGCCAGCGTACCGATCACCGTGTCACCGGCACCGGTCACGTCATACACTTCCTGCGCCTGCGTTGGCATATGGAATGGCGCTTTGCCTGGCTGTAACAAGGTCATGCCGTGTTCAGAACGGGTGACCAGAAGCGCGGAAAGTTCGAAATCAGCGATCAGTTGCATACCACGGGCGACAATTTCATCTTCGTTTTTGCAACGACCGACAACGGCTTCGAATTCGGACAGATTTGGTGTCAGTAAAGTCGCACCACGGTAACGTTCGAAATCAGATCCTTTAGGATCAACCAGCACCGGTACGCCAGCTTTTCTCGCCAGCTGGATCATTTTCTGCACTTCAGTCAGTGCACCTTTGGCGTAGTCTGACAGCACCAGTGCGCCACTTTGTGGTAAAGCTTGTTCGATTTTGGTCAGCATCGGCTGGAGATCAACACCTTCAAAACCTTCTTCAAAGTCGAGGCGGATCAGTTGCTGGTTACGGGACAATATACGCAGCTTAGTGATGGTCGGATGCGTGGATAATGCCACGAAATCGCAGTTTACTTTCACTTCCGCCAGACGCTCACTCAGGGCACGGGCGGCATCGTCAACGCCGGTCAGACCGATCAGACGCGAAGAAGCACCGAGAGACGAAATGTTCATCGCCACGTTTGCCGCGCCGCCAGGACGTTCCTCGATGGTATTGACCTTCACCACCGGCACCGGCGCTTCCGGTGAAATACGATTGGTCGGGCCATACCAGTAGCGGTCTAACATTACGTCACCGACAACCAGCACACCCGCGCGGTGAAAATCAGGCAAAGTCACTTTCATCCCAAGACTCCAAAACAGATAAATCAAATCGGGTAAACACAATGCGCCGGATAATATCACAAGCGCCTGTTACCCGAATAAAAACCCTCAGCCCAGCCAGTTCGCCCAGCTGGCGCGGATTTGCGCGCGCTCCGCCGCAAAACTGTCTGCGGCCACTTTCCCGCTGTGCTCCTGCAAAGCGAGGTGATGAATTTCATCGCGCAGCGTGACATAAGCCTGCGTCAGATTTCGAGCCTCTTCTTCCGGCATGATGTCGTGTTGCGCCATCAGCTCAAAAATCCTCACATTATCGGACCAGCGCGTCAGCTTCGGCTCATCATGCGCGAAACGCAGAACCAGATATTGTGCAATGAATTCAATATCCGTAATGCCACCCGGATCGGCTTTCAGATCGAACTCGTCGGCTTTTTTACTGCCCAGATGGGCATACATTTTCTCGCGCATTTCACGGACCTCCTTACGCAGTCCTTCACCATCGCGCTGGCGGCAAAGAATGTCGCTACGCGTGGCATTAAATTGCTGCGTCAGTTGCGGATCACCGTAAACCACGCGCGCGCGAACCAGCGCCTGATGCTCCCATGTCCAGGCTTCATTGGCCTGATAATCGGCAAAAGCTTCGATGGTGCTGACCAGCATGCCGGAGGCACCGGAAGGTCGCAGACGCGGGTCAACCTCATAAAGAATACCTGACGACGTACGGGTGCTGAATAAATGCATGATGCGCTGCGCCAGCCGCAGATAAAACTGACGCCCGTCGATGCTGCGTTCGCCATCGGTCATTACCTCCGGCGCACAGTCGAGCAGGAAGACCAGATCCAGATCCGAGCTGTAACCCAGCTCCCAGCCACCGAGTTTTCCGTAACCGACCACGGCAAAACCGCGCCCTTCACGGTGCTGAAGATGCGCTGGCTGACCGTATTTTACGACCATCTGTTCCCACGCCTGTTGCACCACAACGTCGAGAATGGCCTCCGCAAGGTAGGTTAAATGGTCACTGACTTTCATCACCGGCAATGCGCCGGAAATATCCCCGGCTGCGATGCGCAGATGCTGCGCCTGCTTGAACTGACGTACCGCTTCAAGCTGTTGTTCTTCGTCTTCCGTCGGCACCCGCATCAGATACTGGCGCAGTTCGTCGCGGTACGCGCCCGGCTCCACCGGCTGGTAAAGCGTGCGTGTGTCGAGCAGTTCATCGAGCAATAAAGGATGGCGGGCGAGTTGGCTCGCGACCATCGGTGAAGCGGCGCACAGGCGGATTAACTGTTTGAGCGCACCGGGGTATTCCACCAGCAGCTCGATATACGTCGTACGTGTGACGATATTGAGCAGCAACTGCATCAGGCGCTGCAATGTCACATCGGCATTTTTATAGGTGCAGACCTGCGCCAGCAAACGCGGCATCAGCAAATCCAGCTGGTCGCGGCCACGCGGCCCGATCGTACGTTTATCTACATCACGGCGGAAATCGGCAATCTGATATAAAACATGCCGTTGCGCGTTTTCGTCAAGTTGCGGCACCAGTGGCGCCAGTTCGGCAGGCTCAAGCGCATCAATCCATAAACTGCTGAACTGGGAGAGTTGCACATCATCTTCAGCATCTGGCGTGTCATCACCAATCAGCTCGTTAAACACCGAGCGCACGGCCTGCATGTGAGCATTCACTGCATCCAGAAGCTGCGGCCAGCCGGCATAATTCATCCCCCACGCCAGACGTGCCTGATTCAGTTCATCTGACGGTAAGGTTTGTGTTTGCTCGTCCGCTATTGCCTGCAACAGATTTTCCAGACGGCGCAGGAACAGATAGCTGTTACGCAACTGCAACACCTGTTCTACCGGCAACAGCCCCAGATTTTCCAGCGCCTGAAGCGTTGGCAGCAACGCACGCTGCTGCAATGCCGGTTCGCGCCCGCCACGGATCAGCTGGAATACCTGCACGATAAATTCAATCTCACGGATACCGCCTGCGCCGAGTTTGATGTTGTCTTTCAGACCCCGGCGGCGTACTTCACGAGCGATCATGCCTTTCATGTTACGCAGAGACTGGATCACACTGAAATCGATATAACGGCGGAAGACAAATGGCATCAGCATTTTGCGCAATTCCTGACTGCTGATGTCCTCCGCGCCGCCCATCAGACGCGCTTTCACCATCGCGTAACGCTCCCAGTCACGCCCCTGTTCCTGATAATAATCCTCCAGTGCCGGGAAGCTCATCACCAGCGGGCCGCTGTCGCCGAACGGGCGCAAACGCATGTCCACGCGATATACAAAACCGTCGATAGTGGGCTGATCCAGCACTTTGATCAGCCGCTGGCCGAGACGGGTGAAAAACTGTGCATTATCCAGTTCACGCCGCCCGCCGCGGGTCTGACCATTTTCCGGATAAGCAAAAATCAGATCGATATCCGAGGAGAAATTCAGCTCGCCGCCGCCCAGTTTACCCATCCCGAGGATCAGCATTCTTTGCGGTTCGCCAGCAGCATTGACCGGCGTACCAAACTCGCGACAGCAAGCGTCGTAAAGCCAGCCGCGGGCGCTGACAATCAATAATTCCGCCAGTTCACTCAACTGATGAAGCGTGTCTTTCGCTTCACTGGTTTGCGCGGACTGCGACCACGCAATGCGGGTCAGAATGCGACGACGAAACAGACGTAACGCTTTCATCAGCCCGGCTTCGTCAGCCACCTGTGTCAGCGATTCCTCCAGCCACTGGCGGTAAAGTTGCCACTCCTGCGCCTGAGGGGGATTTTGGTCAATTTCATGCCACCACTGCGGAAAAGCCAGCAAACTGTCCGTTACGAATTCACTGCTGCTCAGCACGGCCAGTTGCGCATCATCGGGAAGGGGCAGGTTTTCAGGATGTTCACGCCAGCGTTCAAGCAAACTCTGCGCATGGCTTTGCAAAACAGAAGAAAGTGGCAACATGAAGTCAGATTCCTTGCAAAAAAAAGCCCGGGCAATTTGCCCAGGCTTATCAGTCAATTAACGAGGTTGTCCGTTTAACCAGAAAGCATCCATCATCACCGCGTGAGAACGGGCCGAATCCTCCCAGGCGTGTTGCTGCTGAACGATGGCCTGTTGCAGATCGGCCCAGCCGGCAATATACGCGGCAACGTCTTTTTCAGGGTAAGCACCGGCCAGCAAATGGAAGGTAATGATCTGGCGTTTAAGGCGCGCCAGTTGGTCACGATAGCCTTCTTCCGTCAGCGGCTGTGCAAAGGCTTCTTTCAGATCGGCGGCAGTGCGGCCGAGCATGATGTCAGCAAAGCGCTTGAAGGAACCGTCCATTTTTTTCGCGGATTTATCATCAATAAATGGCGCCCACCCTGATGTTGCCAGCCAGGAAGTAAGCACTAACTTGCATTTCAGATATGTCGCGCTGTAACAGATTTCCTGTGCATCCGCCGATTTCTGTTCCAGAACCGGCACCAGATCAGTAAGTAAGGTGCGCAGCTCAGACGAGGCTTTACGCGGCACAAGTCCGCCGAACAGCACCAGAACCTGGCGCACAGTTTCCACGGCCTGCAACACAGTCAGGCGCGCAGTTTTGTCGCCGCGAACCCACAATTCTTCATGATATTGCCAGTGATCCAGCGCCAGTTCGAACATCGCAGACATAGCCTGCTCAACCGTAGCTTTCGGTTTCGCTTTAAACACCGGCAGCGGTTTGATGTCACGGGCAGGATTGCCCTTTGCAAGATGATAACCACGAGCCGCCTTGCTGAAACCACCCTGCCGCAAGCCGCCGTGCGCGCCAATTTCAGCCGCCAGCGCCAGTAAATCGGCGGTGTTACCTTTTTTCAGCTCAAGTTCAATTTCAGCCAGTGGTTCGTTTAATTCGCCAGCCACCACTTCGCCCTGATCTAACCCAAGTTCGATCTCGCTTTCGCCGTAAGTGATCACCCACTTCTCGCGGGTGAAATCCGTGCGGAAGAGCGGAGCGAGTTCTTTCTGCAATGCAGCGGGTTTGCACCCTTCCGGCCAGATATCTTTCGGGAACGCGCTGAGTTTCAACACCGGCTTTTTCAGCTCAACGTTGTATTCAGGGCGCTGATGTAACCCCCCCACCACTTTGCCACCGGTTTTGATGGTCATTTCATACTGATCGTCAAAACCACGGATCCGCAGACCCATGTCATGCGAACGTAAATAGTTTTCCGCAGTCTCAAAATAGATGTTGGTCAGTTTCGAAGGCGCGGTGTGCTCGCTGTTAAAACCAGCGAGTTGCGAAGGTAATTCGGCGATTGCGGCCGGGGTGGCGATAAATTTTAATTCTATTTCTACGGTCATATGAGTCTTCACACCGATTCTTTGCTGCCAAAAGGGATTAACGCGTCGCTGCCAATTCTATCATAAGCACAGCGCGCAAGCCGCATGTTGCGGGATTGTAAGATAGTTCTCATTCCGGTTTATACATTGCGTCGTCACACTGTTGCCCTTACTATCGGTCTCCAACTTTTAGTACTTATATGAGTGCAATGGCCGGACAGTGGCGGTTGCCAGAAGACGTATCCTGATAAAACGGATCCACACTTCACGTTCCCTAAATTCACAAAGAAACGATGAAATAATGCAGAAATTACGCCTAATTGGTTTCGCTTTGCTTGGTTTAAGCATGACATGGGGCGCTCACGCTGATGAGAAGCGCTATATCTCCGACGATTTGATTACCTATATCCACAGTGGTCCAGGTAATCAGTATCGCATCGTTGGCACCCTGAATGCCGGTGAAGAAGTCACCCTGCGCAGTGTCAACGACAGTACGAAATACGGTGAGATTGTTGATTCAAAAGGTAAAACCGCCTGGATCCCGCTTGATCAGTTAAGCAATGTGCCGAGCTTGCGTACCCGCGTTCCGGATCTGGAACAACAGGTGAAAACGCTGACCGACAAGCTGACCAATATTGATTCCAGCTGGAACCAGCGCACGGCAGAAATGCAGGCCAAAGTCTCTTCCAGTGACGGCATCATCAACGGCCTGAAGAAAGAAAATCAGGATTTGAAAAATCAGCTGATCGTGGCGAAGAAGAAGGTTGACGCGGTCAATGTGCAGCTCGACGACAAACAAAGAACCATTATTTTACAATGGTTTATGTATGGCGGCGGTGTCGCGGGTGTCGGTCTGGTGCTGGGTCTGCTGTTGCCACATCTCATCCCACGTCGCAGGAAAAAAGATCGCTGGATGAGCTGACAGCTCAGCATCCTGATCGTTTCCCTAAGGCACTTCGGTGCCTTTTCGTGTTTCCATCAGTCAGGAAATCTTCAGCGCAACTTTGCTATGATGAAGACAGAGTCCTTTGGCTAATTTCAGGAGTTATCGCGTGGAGATTTACCTGGTCGGCGGCGCAGTCCGAGACAGTTTATTAAACCTGCCTGTGTCTGAACACGATTGGGTGGTAGTGGGCGCGACGCCTGAATATATGCTCGAAAATGGCTATCAGCAGGTCGGTAAAGATTTTCCGGTCTTCCTGCATCCGGTCACTCACGATGAATATGCGCTGGCCCGTACTGAGCGGAAATCTGGCTCCGGTTATAACGGCTTTACCTGTTATGCCGCACCGGATGTCACGCTGGAACAAGATCTGATGCGTCGGGATCTGACCATTAATGCCATCGCCAAAAGCAACGATGGCGAACTTTTCGATCCCTATCACGGTCAGCGTGATATCGAACAACGCCTTTTGCGCCACGTTTCCGATGCTTTCGGCGAAGATCCGCTGCGGGTTCTGCGCGTTGCCCGCTTTGCTGCACGCTTCGCGCATTTAGATTTCACGGTCGCCCCGGAAACGCAGGCGCTGATGCAACAGATGGCGGAAAGCGGTGAGCTGGAAGCCCTCACACCTGAACGTGTGTGGAAAGAAACTGAGAAAGCGTTACAAACGCAGGATCCGCAGGTCTATTTCCAGGTGCTGCGCGATTGTGGCGCCCTGAAAGTGCTGTTTCCTGAAATCGATGCATTATTTGGCGTGCCTGCACCGGCGAAATGGCATCCGGAAATTGATACCGGCATACATACGCTGATGACGCTGAAAATCGCCAGCACCCTGACGCCTGACGTCGATGTGCGTTTTTCGGCGCTTTGCCATGATTTGGGTAAGGCTCTGACGCCGCCGCAATTCTGGCCTGCCCATCACGGTCATGGCCCGGCGGGCGTGAAACTGGTGGAGGAACTCTGCCAGCGGCTGAAAGTGCCGACGCACATTCGTGATTTAGCGAAACTGGTCGCGGAGTTCCATGACCTGATCCACACCGTCAATAAACTGCGTCCGGAAACCTTGTTAAAACTGTTCGACACCATTGATGTCTGGCGTAAACCGCAGCGTCTTGAGCAGATGATCATGACCAGTGAAGCCGATGCGCGCGGGCGTACGACATTTGAAAATAATCCCTATCCGCAAGGCGATTACCTGCGTGAAGCCTTTGCAGTCGCCAGCAGCGTTTCAAATAAAGAGGTGCTGGATGCGGGTTTCCAGGGTATGGCTATCCGTGATGAACTGAAGAAACGCCGTACTCAGGCGCTCGCCGACTGGAAACAAACTCAGGACGTGGCGATTTAAACGCTGGCTTTATTCATAAGAAAAGCCCCGCCGGTGATTCACCGTGCGGGGCTTTTTATTGCCTCAGGGAAGCAAAAATCAGGCGATAAACACAAAATACACGGCAATTGCCACGAAGAAACGGTAAATCGCAAACGGGATAAACGAAATACGTTTAATCACCGCCAGGAAGGTTTTAATTGCGATCAACGCAACAATGAACGCAGAGACAAACCCTGTGGCAAACATCGGTAAATCCGCCATATTCAGGAAGCTGTAGCTCTTGTACAAATCCAGAGCCGTCGCGCCCATCATCATCGGCACCGCCAGCAGGAAAGAGAACTCAGATGCCGCAAAACGGCTGATCCCCATTAACATCCCCCCACTGATGGTTGCCCCTGAGCGGGAGAACCCGGGCCAGAGCGCCAGACACTGAAAAACACCAATCATAAACGCCTGCACGTAGGTGATGTCATCCAGTCCCTCGGCACGCGGTTTTTTAGGTTTCAGCAACTCGGCAGCAATCAGCAAAATACCGCCGACCACCAGTGCATACATGACATATTTTGGCTCGAACAACGCTTTGATTTGAGAGTGCAGAAGCAGCCCCAGTACCGTTGCCGGAATCATCCCCAAAATAATATGCAATAAATTTAAACGACGAGAACCCGAGCCTTCATGAACCGGCGGTTTACCAAAATGCAAACCTATCATGTTGAACAAACGACGCCAGAACATCACGACCACGGCCAGAATTGAACCTAACTGGATAACCACTTCAAATGATTTTGAGGTATCTCCCGTAAAGCCAAGAAGATTGCCGACAATAATCAAATGACCGGTAGAAGAAACAGGCAAAAACTCGGTGAGTCCTTCAACCACCCCCAAAATAGCCGCAACAAGCAAAGAATGACTTTCGACGATCATTATCGCACCCTACCCTTTAAAAGATCCGCTGATGGGAAATATGCTTACAATACACACAATAAAAAAGCGGCATCATGCTGAGCCGCTTCAGTAAAGAAAACCCGGCAACCCGGACTTTCCTTTTAACGCTTCTTTATGACATTCAATAGACAAGCGTTTTCTAAATTGTATCCATAACAGGATTTAAAAACGCTTTCCACGCTCGATAATCACGCCGACATTCGCTGCCTGAGCAACAGCGCCCGGTTTGCTGAGCTTAATCCGAACCCACGGAGAATTAAACCGGCTCAGCAGCAATGTCGCCACCTCTTCCGCTACGCGTTCAACCAGCGCAAAATTTTGTGAAGAAACATGCCCGATCACCGCATCACTGACATCAGCATAGCTTAAACAGTCATTCACATCGTCAGTGGCGGCGGACTTTTGGTTATCCCAGGCCATTTCGATATCGAATACCAGTTTCTGTTTAATGGTCTGTTCCCATTCGTAAGCGCCAATGGTAGTGATTACATTTAGTTGCTCAATAAATACGATATCCATCACGTGATTCTCTGTTTTTGGCCCAGCCGGATACCACTTCCAGCAGAAAATGCGTATTATCCATGGATGTTGCGATTAAAACGACCCTTATTAGACGGAACGGCTTTATGAGTGCTACCGCGCTTGGAATGATTATTTTCGCCTACCTCTGCGGCTCGATTTCCAGTGCTATTCTGGTCTGCCGGGTAGCCCGTTTACCCGATCCGCGCACAGCGGGCTCAGGCAATCCCGGCGCCACCAACGTTTTACGCCTGGGTGGCCGTCTGGCCGCTGCCGCTGTTCTGATTTTCGATGTCCTCAAAGGCATGCTGCCGGTCTGGCTGGCATACCGTCTGAACATTCCGCCTATGTATCTTGGCCTGACGGCCATCGCGGCATGTCTTGGCCATATCTATCCGGTCTTTTTCCGCTTTAAAGGCGGCAAAGGTGTTGCCACGGCGTTTGGTGCTATCGCCCCCATCGGCTGGGACCTGACCGGCCTGATGACCGGCACATGGCTCCTGACCGTGCTGCTGAGCGGCTATTCGTCACTGGGTGCGATCGTCAGCGCACTGATTGCGCCATTTTATGTCTGGTGGTTCAAACCGGAGTTCACCTTCCCGGTCGCCATGCTTTCCTGTCTGATCCTGTTGCGTCATCACGACAATATTCAGCGCCTGTGGCGTGGTCAGGAAGGAAAAATCTGGGATAGGCTGAAGAAAAAACGTAAAGCGGCGAAAGAAGATAAGACCGAATAGTCAGTAAAATGCAGATTGCAGACATAAAAAAACGACCTCAGGCGGGTAATGCCGATCGTTTAAGGATCAGTTGACCGATCCGGTGGCTCGTGTAAAAAGGGTTCATGCTCATCATGGACCCTTTTTAAATGGAACTTTCACAAGCTCTCGGTATTATCAATCTTACTGCCCCC
>NZ_JAHXYO010000016.1:0-112258 GCF_019969905.1 Rahnella sp. GSA61A
TCTGCAGGCGCGGACTTCATCGTGGCGCGGGCAACGTAAGGTTGCCCATCAGACGCCGTATAGATTTAAGCAAGCCCATCATAAATCAAAATCAACGTTGCAAAAAAGGGGGTGACCATAGATTTTTATGCGGTGTTTTTCTGAATAACATCGGTATTTCAGCCCTGTCTGTAAAAGCAAACGCTTCAAAATGTAAAGTATTGTGAATTCAGGCCTTCAGAACGCATGGAGTCTTGAATCCTGATAAGAAGCCCATAGGATCAGTACAGCCCGGCATGCTATGTGCCGGTGGTATGACTCGCTAATAACAATGAAGTAACAATGAGGAAGTGAAATTTTATGATGCGTATAGCGTTGTTCCTGCTGACTAACCTGGCCGTTATGCTGGTATTCGGGCTGGTACTTAGCCTGACCGGCATTCAGCACAGCAGCGTGCCGGGGCTGATGATCATGGCCGGGCTATTTGGCTTCGGTGGCGCAATTGTCTCATTACTGATGTCGAAATGGATGGCGTTACGCTCAGTGGGGGGGGAAGTCATTGAGCAGCCGCGTAACGAAACTGAGCGCTGGTTGATGGACACCGTGCGTCGCCAGTCTCAGCAGGCGGGCATTGCGATGCCACAGGTCGCGATTTATCACGCACCCGATATTAACGCCTTCGCCACGGGCGCACGTCGCGATGCCTCTCTGGTGGCGGTGAGCACCGGATTGCTGCAAAGCATGAGTCAGGACGAAGCCGAGGCGGTTATCGCCCATGAAATCAGCCACATTGCGAACGGCGATATGGTAACCATGACGCTGATTCAGGGGATCGTGAATACCTTCGTGATCTTCATTTCACGTATTATTGCGCAGGTGGCCTCGGGCTTCCTTTCCGGCAACCGTGATGGCGAAGAGAGCAGTAACGGCAATCCGCTGATTTATTTTGCCGTGGCGACCGTGCTTGAACTGGTCTTCGGTATTTTGGCCAGCATCATCACGATGTGGTTCTCACGTCACCGTGAATTCCATGCGGATGCCGGTTCTGCAAAACTGGTGGGCCGTGAAAAAATGATTGCTGCGTTGCAGCGCCTTAAAACCAGTCATGAACCGCAGGAAGCGGGGAGCATGATGGCGTTTTGCATCAACGGTAAATCGAAGTCATTCAGCGAGCTGTTTATGTCCCACCCGCCACTCGACAAGCGTATCGAAGCGCTGCGCAGTGGTGCATACATCAAGTAATTTATTTCAAGCAATGCTGAACAAAAAGCCCGGCTACTCTGCCGGGCTTTTTCATATCAGGATTTCAGATTTTCCGATTCCTTCTGGCTGCTGGTTTTCTGCGTCATCCTCAGTAAACTGACCAGCGCGCCGGTTCCGGCCAGCATTCCTGCAAGGATCAGTGATGCGTGAGTGCCATGCTGCGGGAACAGGTTAAACATCAGAGCAACCATCGCCGCGCCGGTTGTCTGACCCAAAAGACGCGCAGTGCCCAGCAGTCCGCTCGCGCCGCCACTACGGTTTCGCGGGGCTGAACTGATGATTGTGTGATTATTCGGCGACTGGAATAACCCAAAGCCGGCACCACACAGCAACATGCGCCAGATAATGTTCAGATGCGAAGGCTCTGATGGCAGTAATGACAGGGAAAAGAGCCCGAATGAGAACACGATCAGACCAATCCCGCCCAGCATTCCCGGATGGAAGCGCTCAACCAGACGGCCGGCGATCGGCGCCATCACCATCGTCGCCAGCGGCCACGGCGTGAGCAGAAGGCCTGTTTCCACGGAATTCAGACCGAGAGTGTTTTGCAGGAAGAAGGGCAGTGAAACAAAAGCCAGCATCTGGGCGCTGAAAGAACACAGCGAAGTGCCCAGAGACATACTGAAAATAGGAATGCGCAATAAATCGATCGGCAGCAGCGGGAAAGGCTGGGAAAGCTGACGGCGTACGAAGAACCAGCCGATGATCAGGAGGGCAATGACTTCGCTCAGGATCAACATAGGGTTCTGACCTTGCGCAAATCCACTGATGGCGCTGATCAGCAGGCCAAAGGTCAGGGCATTCATCACGCTGCTGATGATATCAAAACGCTGACCCTGACTTCGCGTCGAGTTCGCCGGTAAAAACTTCAGACCGAGTATCAGAGCCACAATACCAATCGGAACGTTGATGGCAAACAGCCATTGCCAGGAGGCTACCGACAGAATACCGGCGGCAATGGTGGGTCCGGCCGCTGCCGAGACGGCAACGATAAGTGCATTAATACCGACACCACGTCCTAAGAAACGCTGCGGATAAATAATACGTATCAGCGCGGTATTTACACTCATGATCGCTGCCGCACCGAAACCTTGTAACACACGGGCGACAGTCAGTGTCATCAGTGAATCCGACAAGGCGCAAAAGAGCGAGGTGATACTAAATACCAGCAAACCCGTCTGGTAAATACGGCGGTAGCCGAATATGTCGCCCAGTGACGCCAGAGAAAGCAGAGAAATCGTGATCGCCAGCTGATAGGCGTTAACCACCCAGATAGAGGTTGCCGGGCTGGCATGGAAATCATTAGCGATGGTGGGCAGTGCGACATTAGCGATAGCGCCATCCAGTACAGAAACGGTAATACCCAGCGCAATGGCCAGAATGGCACCATATCGTTGTGGAATGGGTAATCCGTCAGCAGGTGTAGAAGTCATGAGTTCTGTCAGTGCGTAGTCATCAGGGAGGGGAATATTACTACGCTAATTAACGTAAAGTGACAATTGTCACATGATGTAATGAATTTTTTATCTCTCTGTCGGGAATGAAACTGGCTTAACAGTTCTTACATTCTTGATCAATGGGTTGATTGCTTCTCAGCGATGCTTGCCAGTATAATAAAAACCACGTTCTATTTTTTTTGAAACAAACTCAACGCGAGCAGGTAATACACCCTATGGCTATCGCAGATCTTGATAAGCAACCCGATTCCGTCTCCTCAGTCCTGAAAGTTTTTGGCATTTTACAGGCGTTGGGGGAAGAGCGTGAGATTGGCATTACTGAACTTTCTCAGCGCGTAATGATGTCTAAAAGTACGGTCTACCGTTTTCTTCAGACCATGAAATCCCTGGGTTATGTCGCGCAGGAAGGCGAGTCAGAGAAATATTCCCTGACGCTCAAGTTGTTTGAACTGGGTGCCAAAGCGTTGCAAAACGTCGATCTGATCCGCAGCGCTGATATTCAGATGCGCGAATTGTCCCGTCTGACCCGCGAAACGATCCACCTCGGTGCACTGGATGAAGACGGGATTGTCTACATCCATAAAATTGATTCGATGTACAACCTGCGCATGCATTCGCGTATTGGTCGCCGCAATCCGCTGCACACCACCGCAATCGGTAAAGTGCTGCTGGCATGGGGCGATAAAGCAGAAGTCAGCGCGCTGTTGCAGGAAATTGAATTTACCCGCAGCACTGAAAATACCATCATGAATGCTGCCGATTTGCAGACTGCGCTGGATCAGGTTCGCGCGCAGGGTTTCGGCGAAGACAATGAAGAGCAGGAACAAGGGCTTCGTTGTATCGCAGTTCCGGTATTCGACCGCTTTGGCGTGGTGATTGCTGGTTTGAGTATTTCTTTCCCGACGATTCGTTTCTCCGAAGAAAGCAAAAGTCATTACGTAGAAATGCTGCATACTGCCGCGCGGAATATTTCAGAGCAAATAGGTTTTCACGACTATCCGTTCTGAATAATCACGTTCTGAGTTATTGCGGAATTTCAGACATAAAAAAACCGAAGCCACTGGCTTCGGTTTTTTGTTTGCAGCAATCTGAAATTAACGGTGAGCCAGCTCAGCCGTTTCTTCAGCATCCATCACCGCTTTATCTGTCTGTTTCAGCAACTGACTTGTGATAGTGCCTGCCGTCATTGAACCGCTGACATTCAGTGCGGTACGGCCCATATCAATCAGCGGCTCAACAGAAATCAGCAGGGCAACCAGCGTAACCGGCAGGCCCATGGCTGGCAACACGATCAGGGCTGCAAATGTCGCACCACCACCCACACCGGCAACACCGGCAGAGCTCAGGGTAACAATACCCACTAATGTTGCAATCCATACCGGATCAAACGGGTCGATGCCGACGGTTGGCGCAACCATGACGGCCAACATGGTTGGATACAGACCTGCACAGCCGTTCTGACCAATCGTTGCCCCGAACGATGCCGCAAAGCTGGCGATAGATTCAGGAATACCCAGACGGCGTGTTTGCGCTTCAACGCTCAGCGGGATGGTCGCGGCACTTGAACGGCTGGTGAAGGCAAAAGTCAGCACCGGCCAGACTTTACGGAAGAATTTCGCCGGATTAACACCGGTGAACGACAGCAGTATCGCATGAACAACAAACATAATGCCAAGACCCAGGTAAGACGCGACCACAAAGCTGCCGAGTTTGATGATGTCCTGAATGTTCGAGCCGGCGACCACTTTGGTCATCAGAGCCAGTACCCCGTACGGGGTCAGTTTCATGACCAGACGCACCAACTTCATCACCCATGCCTGCAGGGTATCAATAAAGGCCAGAATGCGCGGACCTTTTTCTGCATCATCTTTCACCAGTTGCAGGGCGGCTACACCAACGAAGGCGGCGAAGATCACGACGCTGATGATTGATGTCGGACTTGCGCCTGTCAGATCAGCAAACGGGTTCTTAGGTATAAAGGAAAGGATCAACTGAGGCACGCTCAGGTCAGCCACTTTGCCGACATAGTTAGACTGAATTGCCGTCAGTCGCGCCGTTTCCTGCGTACCCTGTACCAGGCCGTCAGCGGTGAGGCCGAACAGGCCCGTCACGAAGATACCCACCAGAGAAGCGATCAGTGTGGTGAACAGCAGGGTACCGATGGTCAGGAAGCTGATTTTCCCCAGCGATGACGCGTTATGCAGTTTCGCTACCGCGCTCAGAATAGAGACGAAAACCAGCGGCATGACGATCATTTGCAGCAACTGGACGTAGCCGTTACCGACAATATTGAACCAGGTAATTGAGGTTTTTAGTACCGGATCATCGGAACCGTAGATCAGCTGTAAAGCCAGGCCAAATACGACACCCATAGCCAGACCCAGTAAAACTTTTTTTGCCAGGCTCCATTGCTTGTGGCGGGTTTGTGCCAGCAGCAAAAGCAGGGCAACGAAAACCACTACGTTAAGAACGAGCGGAAGATTCATACCAGACTCCAAACTTATAATTTTGATAAATGAAACGGGTGTTTCCGGAAAAGGACTGCACCATCCCAAAGCATTGGGGGGCAGAATATCAGTTTGAGGGTCTGAGTATTTATATCCAAAAGGAATTCATTATAACTTTTTGTTGGTATTTGTATTAATTTTCATCATGTCGGCAATATTTCATGCTATTCAGATGAATAATTTCAGGATGTGATTAAAAAAGTCAGGATTTATTGCACCAATGATGGGCGTCCAGTCTGGCCAGAAAAGCGTCAGGCCGACCAGCATAAGGCAGAGCGTGCGCTCGAGTTGATTACCTTTCTGGCTGTTAATCAGCGGTAGCCGGAAACGCCATCGACAAGGCCAGAGCAGCGGCACTCCTGCAGGCGTCAGCATATCTGCCAGGATATGGCTCAGGTAACCGATAATCATGGCGTGGAAAGCATCAGCGGGGATCACCCAGTCGTGAGGGAAATGAGTGCGTAGCAGGAAAATCCCTCCAGCCACCGCCAGCAAACTGTGAGTGAATCCACGGTGACCAAAAGCCCGGGCGATGGGGGCCGACAACCATTTGAGACGCTGGCCCAGCACCGATTTGGGGTGATCAATATCGGGCAGCAGACAGGTAAGCAAAGACCCTGGAATGATGTGCCACCAGTCACCATGCGCCAGTTCGGGAGAAAGCTGGGCCTTCTTAGCAAATACTGCACAGGCAATTGAGAAAATGAGATGGCCTTCCGCCGTCATGACGCGTCCGAACTGGATAACTGTTATTTTATCCAGTATAAGTGAAACTGTCACAATCTTGGAAGAGATGCCCTGTAACTAATTGTCAACGGACTGATAAAAAACAAAAAAGCGTATAAGAATACGCCTTTCTGGTGTCACTTATTCTGCCCTTAACGCGCGAGCCAACCACCATCGACGGCAATGGTGTAACCATTAACGTAATCAGAGGCTTTCGATGCCAGAAAGACTACCGGCCCCATGACATCTTCCGGCAGACCCCAGCGTCCGGCGGGGATTCTGTCGAGGATTTCTTTGCTGCGTTCTTCATCGGCGCGCAACTGTTCCGTATTGTTAGTCGCCATATACCCCGGCGCAATCGCATTCACATTGACGTTATGCTTCGCCCATTCATTGGCCATCAGTCGGGTCAGACCCATTACTGCGCTTTTTGACGCGGTATAGGAAGGCACCCTGATCCCCCCCTGATACGAGAGCATAGAGGCAATATTTATAATTTTGCCACCGTTACCCTGTTTGATGAACTGCTTCGCCACGGCCTGAGACATAAAGAACAGCGTTTTGCTGTTCACATTCATCACATCATCCCAGTTTTTCTCGCTGAATTCGATGGCATCTTCACGGCGGATAATACCGGCGTTATTGATCAGAATATCGATATGACCAAATTCCCCGACTGCTTTCTCGATCAGCTCAGGAATGCCTGTGATGGTGCTCAGATCAGCCCTCAGATCGAGAAAACGGCGGCCTAACATGGTGACTTTTTTTTCAGTTTCTTCAGGGGCGGAAACGTTAATGCCCACAATATCGCATCCCGCCTGCGCGAGACCCAGCGCCATGCCTTGTCCCAGCCCGGTATTGCAACCGGTGACGATTGCGACTTTGCCGCTTAATTCAAATGAACGGAGGATCATATTCAGAGTCTCTTTTGCAACGGCGCGTTCGCCATAAAAAATGAGTTGCTCTGCCGGTGAAGGCAGAGCAAGGGGGAGTTAGCGCAGTTCGCTGACTTTGACGTGATCCATGTCATCGAATACCTGGTTCTCACCGACCATACCCCAGATGAAGGTATAGTTTTTGGTACCCACTCCGGCGTGAATTGACCAACTAGGAGAGATGACAGCCTGCTCGTTGTGCACTAATAAATGACGGGTTTCCTGTGGTTGCCCCATCATATGGAACACGGCAGTTTCCGCTTCCATATTGAAGTAGAAATACACTTCCATACGACGTTCATGGGTGTGGCAAGGCATGGTATTCCACAGGCTCCCCTCTTCCAGTTTGGTCAGCCCCATGGTCAGCTGACAGGTTTCCAGAACGTCGGGCACGATGAATTTATTGATGGTGCGGCGGTTGCTGGTAGCTGCATCGCCGATGGTCTGCGGAGAGGCTTCCGCCAGTGTGATTTTTTTGTTCGGGAAAGTCGTGTGTGCCGGCGCACTGTTGTAGTAGAACTTGGCCGGTCTGGAGGCATCAACGCTGCTGAACTCGACCCGCTTTGCCCCTTTGCCGACATACAACGCTTCTTCATGACCGATTTCATAGGTTGTACCGTCAACCACGATCAGACCCGGGCCGCCGATATTAATCACGCCGAGTTCGCGACGTTCAAGAAAATAGCTCACACCAAGCTGTTTACCGACTTCATCACCCACGGATACCGTTTTTTCAGCGGGCATGACGCCGCCGACAATGATGCGGTCGATGTGGCTGTAAGTCATGGTATAGGCATTTTTCTCAAAGATTTTCTCAATGAGGAATTCACGGCGTAATTCAGCGGTATCAAGCGTTTTTGCGTGGTCGCTGTGGATACTTTGACGAACTTGCATGTCGGTGCCTCTCATGAATGACGATATCAAGGAGGACTTACCGGGCTAGTCTGACCGTTGCGTGGCAGTGACAGCGTACAGAAGCAGGAGAGCTCCCGGCTCGTCCTTGTTGCAGGAATCATAGGTTCATTGGCATGCGAATTCAATAAAAATGAAATAACGTTTTATTTATTTTATGAGTCAGTTCAAGATTTACGAAATTAAACGAAGCTTCAAAAATTGTGGCAGGAGAAATGCGTAGAGAAGGTATATGGAAAGGAGAGAAGGTGCGCAGCGGCATGAGCGGCTGCGCATAAATTTTAGCTGATGTGTGCCACACGCAATTCTTCGAGGGAAGAAAGTTTGACATCGGCAAGCGCCCAGCGTGGATCCACACTGTATTCATGGTCCGGCACCACCACCGAGCGCATACGCGCGGCTTTGGTGGCGATCATGCCATTAAAGGAATCTTCCAGCGTCACACAGTTGAGCGGATCAACCTGTAATTCTCCGGCAGCCAGCAGATAGACCTCAGGATGCGGTTTGCTGTAAGGCAGCTTTTCCGCTGAAACACGAACCTTAAAGAAGGAGTGTAAATTAAACATTTCCAGCACGGTATCGAGCATAAACAGCGGTGATGCCGACGCGAGACCAATCTTCAGCCCCTGATCACGGCAAAGCTCAAGGGCATGATTCACGCCAGGCAGCAACGGCCGGGTTTGTTCTACCAGTTCAATCGTGCGGGCAATAATCATTGAGGACACTTCTTCCTGACCCGGACCCTGCCACGGAAGCGCCTGATACCACATCCTGACCACCTGATCGATACGCAAACCTAGCGTATCCGGCAGCAAATGGCGCTGGGAAATATCAACGCCCAGGCGACTGAAAACGTCCAGCTCAGCCTGAGTCCATAACCGTTCAGAATCAATTAACAGACCATCCATATCGAAAATTGCTGCATTAACAGGGCGGACATAAGCCATGAAAGCGGACTCCCTCACAATAAATAGAAACCCACTTTAACATCGGTGGGAATGCAGGTGAAATCTGATGTGAAAATGAACAGGATGGACGTTCCCGGTACAGCGTTACGCTAACTGATTAAAACATTGGGCGGAGCAGGCTTTCTGTGGGTAAACTTAGCCGTTGCTTTAGGTATCCTAACAAGGGGAATTCATGACGTACCAACAAGCCGGACGTGTGGCAGTAATTAAACGAATTGCGGGATGGATCATTTTTATCCCTGCGCTGCTTTCTACGCTGATTTCTTTGCTGAATTTCATCAACGAGCACACTAAGACTGAGCAGGGCATCAACGCGGTCATGCTGGATTTCATCCACGTGATGGTGGATATGGTGAAGTTCAATACCTCGTTTCTCAATGTCTTTTGGTACAACTCACCGGTGCCAGCTTTAGGGCAGGGTTTCACCAGCGCGAACATCATGTTCTTCATTATCTACTGGCTGATTTTTGTGGGGCTGGCACTTCAGGCTTCCGGCGCGAGAATGTCCCGTCAGGTAAAACACATTCGCGAAGGGATCCAGGATCAGCTTATTCTGGAACAGGCGAAAGGTGCTGAAGGCCGGACACGTCCGCAAATTGAAGAGCGTATCGTGATACCGCGACACACGATTTTGGTGCAGTATTTTCCGTTGTATATTTTGCCAATTATCATCGCTGTCATCGGCTACTTCATTTTGAAATTATTAGGATTAATGGCCTGATAATTTGACGACATATTTATAACGGGTTTCTGTGAAAATGAAAAATAAGGCCTGAATATTAACGTTTTCAGGTCTTATTTGTTCAGAGCTGAAATATTTATCCCGCTAACTGATATCTTCGTGTAACAGCCTTTCTATGGCGCGTTGCGCCACCACAAGATGCTGACCACCGAATAAATTACTGCGGTTAAGCAGGTAATATAACTGGTAGATCGGTTGCCTCGAAATGAAGTCGTCAGGGAGTGGCGTTATACTCTGATAACCCTCATATAATTGCGGCGGAACATTCGGATATAACGGCAGCATCGCCAAATCGCATTCCCGATCTCCCCAGTAACAGGCCGGGTCAAAAATCACCGGACCATCATCAGATAAGCCACAGTTATGCGGCCATAAATCGCCGTGTAAAAGTGAAGGTTGCGGCTGATGATTCTGCAAGCGGGCATGAACCATGGCGGTGATATCTTCGATATTACCAAATATCATCCCTTTTTCAGCAGCCAGTTGCAGCTGCCAGCCAATGCGCTGCTCGGCAAAGAAGTTAGCCCAGCGCCGTTGCCAGCTGTTGGGTTGCGGAACTGTCGCCAGTTCATTATCGAAATCCAGACCGAATTGCAGTTGTTCACTCCACTGATGCAATGCGGCAAGTTGTTGGCCTAAAACATAGGCATTATGTGCATCCAGAGGTTTTTGCGGGATGTATTCGAGCAAGAGGAAACTGTAATCACGGTCGCTACCTACACCATAAACTTCCGGCACCCTGACGGTCTGGCTGCGCGCAAGTAAGGCCAACTGATCGGCTTCAGCGGCAAAGATAGGCAACATTTCGCGTGCATTGCATTTCACAAACACGTTTCTGTCGCCGTAGCTCAGCCGCCATGCCGGGTGGATTTCGCCTCCCGGAAGCTCAACACGTTCGCGGATTTCAGCATTGCCTAAGTGTTCACTCAACAAACGATTGACGGCTTGCCACATGGTATGACCCCTTCTGACTGGCCAGATAATTCATTAAGTTAGCGTTTTTTCAGCTTCGAAAACCCGATCCGGCGCACGGCTGAATCAGATGATGATGTCAATTTATGCAATTTCTCAGATGTCTAAATAGAACGTATCATCAGCGGACAGATTAATTTAGGAATATGTGACATGAAACGGGTTTTATAAACGGAATTGTCTTATCGACATCCCTCTAACCCCTTTGTTTAACAAAACAATAATAATAATAGACGAAAAATATATTCAGGTGTTGGAAGAAGATGTATATGCTACATCTCGTCCCAGTCGCGAGAGAGATAACGTGAAACCAAACATTCTTTATTTGATGGCCGCGCTATTGCTGGCGGGTTGCGCTAAAGAAACACCGGTTCAGACGACGCGTTTTTTGAATCCATCGCCGCCACCTCAGCGCGATACTTCATTAATGCATCCAGGGCCTTATGGTGATGTTATTCACCAGGCGGCAAATACCTATGGCGTCGACGAAACACTTGTTAAAGCAATCATTCAGGTCGAATCTGGATATAACCCAACCGTTGTCAGCAAATCGAATGCGATTGGGTTAATGCAGCTAAAGGCCTCAACGGCAGGACGCGATGCCTACCGGATGAAAGGACGTTACGGTCAGCCCACGCCGCGTGATTTAAAAGATCCGGCGGTGAACATTGACCTGGGTACGGCTTATTTAAGTATTTTACAACAGCAGCTTGCGGGTATTAATAACCCTGAAACTCGTCGTTACGCCACCACACTGGCATATGTGAACGGAGCAGGGGCGTTGTTGAGAACGTTCGACAAAGATAAGACGTATGCGATTGCGAAAATCAATCTGATGACGCCTGCTGAGTTTTCTGCCCATGTGCAGAAAAAACACCCGGCGCCACAAGCGCCACGCTATCTGTGGAAAGTGAACAATGCCTACCTCGCGATGCGGTAAGCATTGATGTTTCCGCCAGCGGCTCAGGCTGCTGGCGGGAAGGTTTTAATAATCTCAAGAACCCCGTTGATAACGAACTGAACGCCCATACACACCAGCAAGAATCCCATCAGACGTGAAATAGCCTCAATCCCGCTTTTCCCGACCAGACGCATAATCGCCCCCGAACTGCGCAGAGATATCCACAAAATCAAACCCACTAAAAAGAAAATCATCACCGGAGCAACGGTAATAATCCAGTGCGGGAAATCAGATGATTTCACCGTTGAAGCACTGCTGATGATCATGGCAATGGTGCCCGGCCCGGCGGTACTTGGCATCGCCAGAGGAACAAAAGCGATATTTGGCGAATCCTGTTTTTTCATTTCCGCCGTTTTGTTCTCGATAAGGATCCTTTCTTCCACGTGTGGCTGTGGGAAAAGCATTCTGAAACCGATAAAGGTGACGATAAGTCCCCCCGCAATACGCAGGCCGGGAATGGAAATCCCGAACGTATTCATCACCAACTGTCCCGCGTAATACGCCACCATCATGATGATAAAGACATAGACCGAGGCCATCAGCGACTGCTGGTTTCTTTCCTGTGTGGTCATATTCCCGGAAAGACCGAGCATCAAAGCCACGGTCGTCAGTGGATTTGCCAGCGGAAGCAGTACCATCAGGCCCAATCCCAGTACTTCAAATAACTGCCTGACTTCTGTCATATCCTTCCCTTTTTTAAATGCTGCTCTGGTTACCTTAACGTGTCAGGGGGGATTACACGAAAAATATCCGCGTTTAGCAACACAGGTTGCTGGAAATTCGCACTTTACGAATGCTAAACTTATGGACTGTTTTCGCGTCGCATCCCGATACAATTACGTGATGTATTCAGGGTGCCTATATTTGGCAAGGTAAAGCTAAATAGCGTGAATAACTACGTGAATTTAAACTCAAATATTTTTCTAGATGTGCTCTGTCGTGTGGGGCACCACTGTAGATTAAGGAATTAGCATGCCTGTCATTACTCTTCCTGATGGAAGCCAGCGCGTTTTTGATCGCCCCGTTTCTCCCCTTGATGTTGCCCTTGATATCGGCCCTGGCCTGGCGAAAGCCTGTATCGCTGGTCGTGTTAACGGCGAACTGGTTGATGCAACCGACCTGATTGAGGTTGACGCGCAACTGGCGATCATCACCGCTAAAGACGAAGCCGGTCTTGAAATTTTGCGCCACTCCTGTGCGCACCTTTTGGGTCATGCCATTAAACAACTGTGGCCAGACACCAAAATGGCAATCGGCCCGGTTATCGATAATGGCTTCTATTACGACGTCGATTTAGATCGTACGCTGACTCAGGAAGATATCGAACTGCTTGAAAAGCGCATGCACGAACTGGCTGAAAAGAATTACGACGTCATTAAAAAGAAAGTCAGCTGGCAGGAAGCGCGCGATACCTTTGCAAGCCGTGGCGAAGAATACAAAGTGGCGATTCTGGATGAAAACATCAGTCATGATGACCATCCGGGTCTGTATCACCACGAAGAATACGTGGATATGTGCCGTGGTCCGCACGTACCGAACATGCGTTTCTGCCATCATTTCAAACTGCAGAAAACCTCCGGTGCTTACTGGCGTGGCAACAGCGATAACAAAATGTTGCAACGTATCTACGGCACTGCGTGGGCGGATAAAAAGCAACTGAATGCTTACATTCAGCGTCTGGAAGAAGCCGGTAAACGTGACCACCGTAAAATTGGTAAGCAACTTGACCTGTACCATATGCAGGAAGAAGCACCAGGTATGGTGTTCTGGCACAACGACGGCTGGACCATTTTCCGTGAGCTGGAAGCCTTTGTACGCATGAAACTGAAGTCTTATGACTATCAGGAAGTAAAAGGTCCGTTCATGATGGACCGCGTGCTGTGGGAAAAAACCGGTCACTGGGAAAACTACAAAGAAGCGATGTTCACGACCTCTTCTGAAAACCGTGAATATTGCATCAAGCCAATGAACTGTCCGGGACACGTTCAGATCTTCAATCAGGGTCTGAAATCTTACCGTGATCTGCCATTGCGTATGGCTGAGTTTGGCAGTTGCCACCGTAATGAGCCATCTGGTGCATTACATGGCCTGATGCGTGTTCGTGGCTTCACTCAGGACGATGCTCACATCTTCTGTACAGAAGAGCAGGTGCGTGATGAAGTGAACAGCTGTATCCGCATGGTGTATGACATGTACAGCACGTTTGGCTTCGAAAAAATCGTGGTGAAATTGTCCACCCGTCCTGAGAAGCGCATTGGTACTGACGAAATGTGGACTCGTGCTGAGGATGACCTGGCGGCTGCGCTGACGGAAAACGACATTCCGTTCGAATATCAGCCGGGTGAAGGGGCGTTCTACGGTCCAAAAATTGAATTTACCTTGCATGATTGTTTGGATCGTGCGTGGCAGTGTGGTACCGTGCAGCTCGACTTTTCATTACCTGGTCGTTTGAACGCCTCTTATATTGGCGAAAGTAACGACCGTCAGGTTCCGGTAATGATTCACCGTGCTATCCTGGGTTCAATGGAACGCTTCATTGGTATTCTGACTGAAGAATACGCGGGCTTCTTCCCAACCTGGATGGCTCCGGTTCAGGTAGTGATTATGAATATCACTGATTCACAAGCTACCTATGTCGAAGAATTAACTAAAAAACTGCAAGATGCAGGCATTCGCGTTAAAGCCGACTTGAGAAATGAGAAGATTGGCTTTAAAATCCGCGAACACACGCTACGCCGTGTTCCTTATATGTTAGTTTGTGGCGATAAAGAGGTCGAAGCAGGCAAAGTTGCTGTTCGTACCCGCCGCGGCAAAGACTTAGGAAGCATGGATGTTAGCGAAGTCGTTGACAAACTGCTGGCGGAAATCCGCAGCAGAAGTCTTCATCAACTGGAGGAATAAAGTATTAAAGGCGGAAAACGAGTTCAACCGGCGCGTCCTAATCGCATTAACAAAGAGATTCGCGCGCAAGAAGTTCGCCTCACCGGCGTCGATGGCGAGCAGATTGGTATTGTCAGTCTGAATGAAGCTCTTGAAAAAGCTGAGGAAGCGGGCGTCGATTTAGTAGAAATCAGTCCGAATGCCGAGCCGCCAGTTTGTCGAATCATGGATTACGGCAAATTCCTCTACGAGAAGAGCAAGTCGACCAAAGAGCAGAAAAAGAAACAAAAAGTTATTCAGGTTAAGGAAATCAAATTCCGACCTGGTACCGATGATGGCGACTATCAGGTCAAACTACGCAACCTGATTCGCTTTCTGGAAGATGGCGATAAAGCCAAAATCACCCTGCGTTTCCGTGGGCGTGAAATGGCGCACCAACAGATCGGTATGGAAGTGCTTAACCGCGTCCGTAAAGACCTGTGTGAAGATTCTGAACTGGCCGTTGTCGAATCCTTCCCTACGAAGATCGAAGGTCGTCAGATGATCATGGTGCTCGCACCTAAGAAGAAACAGTAAGGCTTCCAAGTAATCCTGCTACGCGGTGTTCGCACCGCGTATTCTGGATTCGCCTTTCTGATTCATGTTAATAACAATGCGAAGTGGAATTTAAAATGCCAAAGATCAAAACAGTACGCGGCGCCGCTAAACGCTTCAAAAAAACCGCCAATGGTGGTTTTAAGCGTAAGCACGCAAACCTGCGTCATATTCTGACCAAAAAAGCTACTAAGCGTAAACGTCACTTGCGTCCAAAAGGCCTGGTATCCAAGAACGATTTGGGTCTGGTCTCTGCATGTCTGCCGTACGCATAAATACACTTTTTTTCATCTAGAATATAAAACTCAGGAGAGCATATGGCTCGCGTAAAACGTGGTGTGATTGCACGTGCACGTCACAAGAAAATCTTAAAACAGGCGAAAGGCTACTACGGTGCCCGTTCTCGCGTATATCGTGTTGCATTCCAGGCTGTTATCAAAGCTGGTCAATACGCTTACCGTGACCGTCGTCAAAAGAAACGTCAGTTCCGTCAGCTGTGGATCGCGCGTATCAACGCAGCAGCTCGTCAGAACGACATGTCTTACAGCAAATTCATTAACGGCTTGAAAAAAGCTTCTATTGAAATTGACCGTAAGATCTTGGCTGACATCGCAGTATTCGACAAAGTGGCATTCTCTGCACTGGTCGAAAAAGCGAAAGCAGCTCTGGCGTAAGTCAGGTGAAAGAGGGAGCTTGCTCCCTCTTTTATATTTTGTGTTTAAAAACATTCTGTTTCGTTGTTTAATACCCACAGTTTCGTTTCAATTACGGCACAAGATTTACAACCGACAAGGTAACGCAAGCATGAATGCTGCTATTTTCCGTTTCTTTTTTTACTTTAGCGCCTGACTTTGGAAGGCTTTCGCGCGTAAGAGAAGAAACGAAAAGTAGCGCCTAAGCCTCCCTCGTGGAGGCTTTTTTGTATCTGTGCTTTATACGCTAAGGTTCAGGGTCAAAATCGCGCCCCTGATTAATCACGGTTATTTTACATCGGGCCATATTGGCCAGAAGAAGAGGAAAGCAATGCCACATCTCGCAGAGCTGGTTGCCAATGCCAAGGCAGCCGTAGAGAGTGCTCAGGATATCGCCGCGCTGGATAATGTGCGTGTCGAATATCTGGGTAAGAAAGGCCACCTGACACTCCAGATGACAACCCTCCGTGAATTACCTGCGGAAGAACGCCCGGCTGCGGGCGCGGTCATCAATGAAGCGAAAGCGCAGGTTCAGGAAGCCCTGAACGCGCGTAAAAATATGCTGGAGTCCGCTGAACTGAATGCCCGCCTGGCAGAGGAAACGATTGACGTTTCCCTGCCTGGCCGTCGCATCGAAAACGGTGGTCTGCACCCGGTGACCCGTACTATCGACCGCATTGAAACCTTCTTTGGTGAATTAGGCTTTACCGTGGAAACCGGCCCTGAAATCGAAGATGACTATCACAACTTTGATGCCCTGAACATTCCGGGTCATCACCCGGCACGTGCCGATCACGATACTTTCTGGTTTGATGCCAAACGCCTGCTGCGCACGCAAACTTCCGGTGTTCAGATCCGCACCATGAAAGACCAGCAGCCGCCAATTCGTATTATCGCGCCGGGCCGCGTCTATCGTAACGATTACGATCAGACTCACACCCCGATGTTCCATCAGATGGAAGGCCTGATCGTTGATAAAGACATCAGCTTCTCTAACCTGAAAGGCACATTGCACGATTTCCTGAATAACTTCTTTGAAGCTGATTTGCAGATCCGTTTCCGTCCTTCCTATTTCCCGTTCACAGAACCTTCCGCAGAAGTGGATGTAATGGGCAAAAATGGCAAATGGCTGGAAGTGCTGGGTTGCGGCATGGTGCATCCGAATGTCCTGCGCAATGTGGGCATCGACCCTGAAGTGTATTCCGGTTTTGCCTTCGGAATGGGGATGGAACGTCTGACTATGTTGCGTTATGGCGTGACTGATCTGCGTGCATTCTTCGAAAACGATCTGCGTTTCCTCAAACAGTTTAAGTAAGGCGGGAATATCACATGAAATTCAGTGAACTCTGGTTGCGTGAGTGGGTAAACCCAGCCATTAGCAGCGAAGCATTATCAGACCAAATTACTATGGCCGGCCTGGAAGTTGATGGCGTTGAGCCGGTTGCAGGCGCATTTAATGGCGTGGTTGTCGGTGAAGTTGTCGAATGCGGTCAGCATCCAAACGCAGACAAACTGCGTGTGACTAAAGTCAATGTGGGCAGCGATCGTCTGCTGGACATCGTTTGTGGCGCGCCAAACTGTCGTCAGGGCCTTAAAGTTGCAGTTGCAACAGTGGGCGCCGTATTGCCGGGTGATTTCAAAATCAAAGCTGCCAAATTGCGTGGCGAGCCTTCAGAAGGCATGCTGTGTTCGTTCTCTGAGCTGGGTATTTCAGAGGATCACGACGGTATTATTGAACTGCCACTTGATGCGCCAGTCGGTACAGATATCCGTGAATTCCTGAAACTCGATGACACCACGATTGAAATCAGCGTAACGCCAAACCGTGCTGATTGCCTGGGTATCCTCGGCGTGGCGCGTGATGTTGCTGTCATCAACCAGTTGCCACTGGTTGAGCCGGAAATGAACCCGGTGAAAGCAACGATTGATGCCACCATCCCCATCGATGTGCAGGCGCCACAAGCGTGTCCGCGCTATCTGGGCCGTGTCGTTAAAGGCATCAACGTTAAAGCACCTACACCATTGTGGATGCGTGAAAAACTGCGTCGCTGTGGCACCCGTTCTATCGACACCGTGGTCGATATCACGAACTACGTGTTACTCGAACTCGGTCAGCCAATGCATGCGTTTGATCTGAATCGCATCAGTGGTGGCATCGTCGTGCGCATGGCGCAGAAAAACGAAGCATTAACGTTGCTCGATGGCACAGAGGCGAAACTGGCGGAAGATACGCTGGTCATCGCAGACCATGAGAAAGCCCTGGCAATGGCCGGTATCTTTGGTGGCGAACATTCCGGTGTGAACGACGAGACGCAGGACGTCCTGCTGGAATCTGCATTCTTTGCTCCGCTCTCAATTACTGGCCGTGCACGCCGTCAGGGTCTGCACACGGATGCTTCTCATCGCTATGAACGTGGTGTGGATCCTGAGCTGCAGTTCAAAGCTATCGAACGGGCTACTGCGTTGTTGCTGAGCATTTGTGGTGGTGAAGCCGGTCCGGTCATTGAAGCGACCTCCGACGTTGATTTGCCGAAAGCGGCAACCATCACCTTGCGTCGTGAAAAACTGGATCGCCTGATCGGGCATCATGTTGAAGATGCTCAGGTGACTGACATCCTGACCCGTCTGGGGTGTAAGGTTCAGCATAATGGCGACCACTGGGTAGCTGTGGCGCCAAGCTGGCGTTTCGATATGCAAATCGAAGAAGACCTGGTGGAAGAAGTCGCGCGTGTCTACGGCTACAACAACATTCCTGATGTGCCGGTTAAAGCCAGTCTGGTGATGACCAAACACCGTGAAGCGAACCTTTCACTGAAACGTGTGAAAAATCTGCTGGTTGATCGTGGTTTCCAGGAAGCGATCACTTACAGTTTTGTCGATCCAAAAGTGCAGGCTCTGCTGCATCCTGGCGAAGAAGCGCTGATTTTACCCAGCCCGATCTCGGTTGAAATGTCTGCAATGCGTCTTTCCCTGTGGTCTGGCCTGCTGACTGCTGTAGTAAATAACCAGAATCGTCAGCAAAGTCGCGTACGTTTATTTGAAAGCGGCCTGCGCTTTGTACCTGATACGCAAGCCGATTTGGGTATCCGTCAGGACGTCATGCTGTCTGGTGTAATCTCCGGCACTAAAAATGAAGAGCATTGGGATCTGGCGCGTCAGGCAGTTGACTACTACGATTTGAAAGGTGATCTTGAGGCTATTCTTGAGCTTACCGGCAAAATGAACGATGTACAGTTCAAGGTGGAAGCGAATCCTGCGTTGCATCCTGGGCAGAGCGCAGCAATTTATTTACGCGGCGAACGTATTGGTTTCATTGGTGTAGTACACCCTGAGCTGGAACGTAAACTCGATCTTAATGGTCGTACCGTGGTCTTCGAAATGTTGTGGAATAAGGTCGCAGACCGCGTGCTGCCTGATGCGAAAGAGATTTCTCGCTTCCCGGCGAACCGTCGTGACATCGCTGTGGTAGTGGCCGAAAACGTGCCCGCAGACGATATTTTGGCAGAGTGCAAGAAAGTTGGCGCAAATCAGGTAGTTGGCGTAAACTTGTTTGATGTGTACCGTGGCAAGGGCGTAGCTGAAGGTTACAAGAGCCTGGCTATCAGTCTGGTGTTGCAGGATACCGGCCGTACACTGGAAGAAGAGGAGATCGCCGCTACCGTTGCAAAATGTGTAGAGGCTCTAAAACAGCGATTCCAAGCATCCTTGAGGGATTGAACCTATGGCGCTTACTAAAGCTGAAATGTCAGAACACCTGTTTGAAAAGCTCGGGCTGAGCAAACGGGATGCCAAAGACCTTGTTGAAATATTTTTCGAAGAAGTACGTCGTGCTTTGGAAAATGGCGAGCAAGTTAAACTGTCTGGCTTTGGCAATTTTGATTTGCGTGACAAAAACCAACGTCCGGGACGTAACCCGAAAACCGGCGAAGATATTCCGATCACGGCGCGTCGTGTGGTGACTTTCCGTCCGGGACAGAAATTGAAAAGTCGTGTAGAGAATGCCACGCCGAAAGAATAAGTGAAAACATCAAAAAGGCCGCGAAAGCGGCCTTTTTTTTTATCTGACTTTTAAGAGTGCAGTGTCATCGGAAACAATAGGTTTTAACGCTTTTAAGTAATTAGCACAGAAAGTGAAAAGATAGCGTTAAAGGGGTAGGCGGTTCAGGATTAGTCTGATAGATTAAATTTCAAGGCCTGAAAAGAACTTTGGTTTATTATTTATCCGGATGCCATTCAAATAAAACGGGGCCGAAGCCCCTATGGTAAGTCACTCATTATGTTCAGTTAATAATATTTACATATTAATATCTGAATAAAAGTTACCGGACAAATTAGCCGGGAACGGGAGAATGGAATTATAAAAGGTGACTAGTGGTTATAGAACATACGAGGTCCACCCGGACCGCCGCCACCGTGCCCACCGCCGCCATGACCGCCACCACCAGGACCCCAAAATGGTGGGAATAAACAGCCACTGAGGCTGACGACAACCAGAGCAATGCTCAGCAGAGCGAAAATACGACGCATAAAATACATCCTTCGTTTGAATAAACAGGTCGATTATAAATAGAATGCAGACAGGATGTTGTCAGGCTTGCGTTAAGATTTGTTAGTGTCTTAATAGGAATTGAATAGATAACACACGCCGTCTTGTTGAATTATTTCAACCAGGACATGTTTGTGTTTTTATTGTAAGGTCAGAGCAAGTTATCCGAAAATACGCTTATTTCTTATATTTTCTTCAATACCTGACTGATATAAAAATAACGTCATAAAAAATAAAGAAGGCGTAACTAACGTGAAAAAATCTCTCTTATTGCTTTGTTGTGCACTGGCTTTGCCTGTGATCGCGCAGGCAAATGTTTCTATTGACCTCAACGTACCTGGCGTATCACTTCACCTCGGGGATCAGGATCAGCGCGGTTACTATTGGGATGGCTATGACTGGCGCCCACCGCAGTGGTGGCATGATCATCAGGGCCATCATTACGGTGAGCGTAATGAACATGGCATGTACTGGCACGGTAATCGCTGGGACGCTAAACCACCGCAGCGTAACCATGATAAGCCGGGGCGTAATCAGCCAGGACCGCAGCCCCATAACCCGGGCCGTCCAAACGGTAATGATCATCATGATAATAATGGTCATCAGGGGAACGGCCAGCCGATCCCGCCGAATGGTTATCAGGGACACTGATTTTCCCTGTAAATGCCCAACGTGTCCGAAGCCGGTGCTCAGTCACCGGCTTTTTCAATTTCTATTTATGGTATTCAGCCGTTCTTCGCTAGAGCTAACTGCCTAATATCGGTAGGATAGTCACTTCCCGTGAGCCCCAGGAATTAGCCATTCATGCCTATCCCGCAGACCTTTTCTGCCTTTGAACAGCAACAGAAATACCGTGACCGCCGCTGGTTATACGGGCTGGGTATGTTCTTGTTGTTGATATGGGTGTTCAGTCTGAGTGCGGGTGAACGCTGGCTGTGGCCGGATCAATGGTTCAGCACTGAGGCGCGTCTGTTCGTGTGGCAATTACGGTTTCCGCGCGCTGTCGCTGTCATTTTGGTGGGCGCAAGTCTCGCTGTCTCCGGGGCAGTGATGCAGTCGTTGTTCGAAAATCCTCTTGCCGAGCCCGGTTTACTCGGTGTTGCCAATGGTGCCTGCGTCGCGCTGGTTTTATGTGTCATGTTAAGCCACGGCCTGTTGCCTGTTTGGATCATGAGTCTGGCAGCCATCGCGGGCGCTCTGATTGTCACTTTCTTTCTGCTATATATTGCCCGTAAACGCCTTTTGACGAATGCCCGTATGCTTCTTGTCGGGATTGCTATTGGGATTGTCTGCAGTGCTTTAATGACCTGGGCGATTTATTTCAGCAACAATCTCGATTTACGGCAGTTGATGTACTGGATGATGGGCGGATTTGGCGGTGTTGACTGGAATCAGCTCTGGCTGGGATTAATGTTGCTGCCTGTTTTACTGTGGCTGGTCTTACAGGGGAATGCACTCAATCTATTGTCTCTCGGGACGCAGCAGGCGAGGCAACTCGGCATATCGCTGAACACCTGGCGTTATATTCTGGTGCTTGCCGTCGGCTGGATGGTCGGGCTGAGCGTCGCCTTATCGGGCGTCATCGGTTTTATCGGGCTGATCATCCCGCATATTCTCAGGCTTTGCGGGATCACCGATCAGCGCCGTTTGCTGCCCGCCTGTGCGCTTTGCGGCGCTTCAGTTTTACTGTTAGCGGATGTGCTGGCGCGAATTGGTTTATCCGCGGCGGAATTACCGATTGGTGTGGTGACTGCCACGCTGGGTGCACCGGTATTCATCTGGTTGCTGACCAGAACCGGACAAATCCGCTGATGCTTTTCGGTGTGTCGGCTATGCTGTTCACTGAAACCCTTCCCCTAACCTACAAATATCAGGACGAAAACGATGAGTAATGAAATTTATAATATCTCCCTGAAAACTATCGATGGCGAAACCACGACGCTCGGTGCTTATAAAGGTTCTGTATTGCTGGTCGTGAATGTGGCATCACAATGTGGCCTGACCAGGCAATATGAGGGGCTGGAAAATATCTACCAGGCCTGGCACGATCGTGGTTTTGAAGTGCTGGGGTTCCCGTGCAATGAATTCGGCGCGCAGGAACCGGGCACTGAAGATGAGATCAAAACCTTCTGCACCACCCATTTTGGCGTGAAATTCCCGATGTTTAGCAAAATTAACGTCAACGGAGACAACCGTCATCCGCTGTATTCAGCGCTGATTGCAGCCTGTCCGACAGCCGTCAAACCGGAAGACAGTGCGTTCTACGAACGTCTGGCCAGCAAAGGTCGTCAACCTCTTAAGCCCGATGACATCTTGTGGAACTTTGAGAAATTCCTGATTGGTCGTGACGGCACCGTGGTTCAGCGTTTTGCACCCGATATGACACCGGAAGATCCGATCCTTATGGAAACCATCAAAGCCGCACTGGCGAAATAATTTGCGTGTGAATACACCAATGCTGGAATGTCGTGAGATAACCGTTGCGGGGCGGCTTAGCGCATTTAGCGCGCAGATTGTGCCGGGCTGTCGGATCCATATTATCGGCCCGAATGGCGCCGGGAAAAGCACTTTACTGACCCGTCTGGCGGGTATGTCGGCAGGGGGAGGTGAGGTTATTCTCGACGGACAACCGCTTGCCGACGTTCCCGGACCCAGGCTGGCACGTCTTCGCGCCTGGTTATGCCAGCAACTGACCCCGGCATCCCTGATGCCGGTATTTCAATATTTGTCCCTTCATCAGCCGCGAGAAGTGGATCCTGCTGTTCTTGAGCGCACGGTTTCATGTTTATGTGATGCTTTACATCTCAGCGATAAACTTGGCCGGCCGGTCACGCATTTATCCGGCGGGGAATGGCAGCGGGTGAGGCTGGCGGCTGCTTTATTGCAAGTGTGGCCGACGGTGAATCCTGATAGTCAGCTTTTATTCCTTGATGAGCCGATGAACAGCCTGGATGTTGCCCAGCAGCAGGCGCTGGATCAGTTACTTGCGGAGTTTTGCGCGGCAGGACGTTCCGTGGTGTTAAGCGATCATGATCTCAACCATACCCTCCATTACGCACATCAGATCTGGCTTATGTCGCAGGGTCAGGTGATGGCGGCGGGAAAATGTGCTGATGTCATGCAGCCTGAAATACTTTCAGACGTGTACAAAGTGGCATTTCAGATACACGAACTGGCAGGCAGGCAATGGATAATGGCGACCTGAGCTTAATGCATAGCGGTTTAATTATATTATTATTGGGGTTTACGCTTTACCCCAATTCTTATTTGTTCATAAAAAACGCAGAAGATGCATTGTTTTAATAAAGTTCATTTTTTTCATAAAAACATAATTTAATGTAATTGATTGTTATTAAATGATTTTTATTTTTTCCTGCTATTTAATTTTTGTTTATTTACTTTCTGTTTAGCTTCGCGTGACTGGTAAATCCTTAAGGTTAAATTAAGATTAAACCGACATCATAAGATCCATAATTTCATGACGGCGTTTACTTACTGTTAAATAAATGCGGTCTACAGTCGGTATCGGTAATTACCTTTTTGGGATAGCGTAATGGAAAACTTTTTGCCTTTTTCCCGTCCGTCTATGGGCGAAGAAGAAATAGCTGCAGTGGGGCAGGTTTTACGTTCTGGCTGGATCACCACAGGGCCACAGACTCATCAGCTTGAACAGGATTTTTCTGCCACTTTCGGTTGTAAGCATGCTATCGCAGTCAGTTCTGCGACCGGCGGCATGCATGTCACCCTGATGGCGCTCGGCATCGGACCGGGCGATGAAGTGATCACGCCTTCACAGACCTGGGTTTCAACCATCAACATGATTGTCCTGCTCGGCGCAGAACCGGTGATGATTGATGTTGATCCTGACACGTTGATGGTCAGTGCCGACGCGGTTGCTGCGGCTATCACGCCAAAAACCAAAGCGATTATCCCGGTGCATTACGCCGGCGCGCCTTTAGACCTTGACCCGATTTATGCTGTTGCTAATGAACACGGTATTCCGGTCGTGGAGGATGCTGCGCACGCGGCAGGCACAAAATACCGTGAACGCTGGATTGGCGCACAGGGGACAGCAATTTTCTCGTTCCACGCGATCAAAAATATGACCTGCGCAGAAGGCGGTCTGATTGCCACCGACGATGATGCTCTGGCTGAAAAAGTACGTGCATTGAAATTCCATGGTCTGGCGGTTGATGCATTTGATCGTCAGGTGCTGGGGCGTAAACCGCAGGCTGAAGTGGTTGAGCCAGGCTTTAAATACAATCTCTCCGACATTCATGCTTCTGTGGCTGTCGTGCAGCTTAAACGTCTTGCACAAATGAATGCCCGCCGTGCGGAGCTGGCACAGCGTTATCTGGATAAATTACAGGGCTCACCTTATCTGCCAATGGCTGTACCGGCTTACCCGCACCTTCATGCGTGGCACTTATTCATGATCCGTGTGGATGAAGCGCGTTGTGGTATCAGCCGTGACGCACTGATGGAACGTCTGAAAGAGCAGGGGATCGGAACGGGTTTACATTTCCGTGCAGCTCACACCCAAAAATATTACCGCGAACGTTATCCGCATCTGAGCCTGCCAAACAGTGAATGGAATTCGGCACGTTTATGCAGTTTGCCGCTGTTCCCTGATATGCAGGACAGCGATGTGGACCGCGTTGTCGCGGCTCTTTTTTCCCTTCTGGAGGCGCAGTAGTGGCGCAATACGAACCAATCCGTAAAGTCTCGGTGGTTATCCCGGTCTACAACGAAGAAGAAAGCCTGCCGGCGTTGTTATCTCGTACGCAGGCCGCTTGTCAGCAATTAACCCAGCAATACGAAATCATTCTGGTGGATGACGGCAGTTCTGACAGCTCCGGCGACATGCTCGCTGCCGCTGCAGAACAACCGGACAGCCATGTTATTGCCGTTTTGCTCAACCGCAATTACGGCCAACATTCCGCCATTATGGCCGGTTTTAGCCATGTGACCGGTGATCTGGTCATTACGCTTGATGCTGACCTGCAAAATCCACCGGAAGAAATCCCGCGCCTGGTCGCCACTGCCGATGAAGGCTATGACGTTGTCGGCACCGTACGTGCAAATCGTCGCGATTCCTGGTTCCGTAAAACGGCATCAAAGATGATCAACATGATGATCCAACGTGCCACCGGTAAATCGATGGGTGACTACGGCTGTATGTTACGGGCTTATCGCCGTCACATTATCGAAGCTATGCTGCATTGCCATGAGCGCAGTACCTTTATTCCTATTCTGGCCAACACATTCGCACGCAGAACCATAGAAATTCCGGTTCAGCATTCTGAGCGTGAGTTTGGTGATTCCAAATACAGTCTGATGAAACTGATTAACCTGATGTATGACCTGATCACTTGTCTGACGACAACACCGCTGAGAATGCTCAGTGTTGTTGGCAGTGTGATTGCCATCTTCGGTTTCCTGCTGGCGGTATTCCTCATTTTAATGCGCCTGATCAACGGCCCTGAGTGGTCTGCGGAAGGCGTATTCACGCTATTTGCATTGTTATTTATGTTTATCGGTGCGCAGTTTGTCGGTATGGGATTACTCGGTGAATACATCGGGCGGATCTACAACGATGTTCGTGCGCGTCCCCGTTATTTTGTTCAAAAAGTCGTCGGCGTTCGTTCCGAAGACCACAGTCAGGAAGAAGAGTAATGAAAGCGATTGTATTTGCCTATCATGATATTGGTTGTGTTGGTTTACAGGCTCTGGTTGACGCGGGTTATGATGTTCAGGCAGTTTTCACCCACACTGATTCCCCGAATGAAAACCAGTTCTTTTCTTCCGTTGCCCGTCAGGGCGCTGAGCTGAACCTGCCCGTTTATGCACCGGAAGATGTTAACCATCCATTGTGGGTTGACCGCATCCGTGCTTTACAGCCCGATATCATCTTCTCTTTCTACTACCGTAATATGCTGAGCGAAGAGATTTTATCTCTGGCGCCGCAGGGTGGCTTCAATCTGCACGGTTCATTGCTGCCGCGTTACCGTGGTCGTGCACCGGTTAACTGGGCGCTCCTCAACGGTGAAACCGAAACGGGTGTCACTTTGCATAAAATGGTCAAACGACCGGATGCAGGTGATATCGTTGGTCAGCGCAAAGTGGCGATCACTGGCGATGACACGGCGCTGAAACTTCATGCCAAAGTGCGTGAGGCAGCGAAAGCATTACTGACAGATCTGTTGCCGGAAATGAAAGCGGGTAACATCACACTGACGGCGCAAGACGAATCTCAGGCCAGTTACTTTGGTCGCCGTACCGCCGCTGACGGTGAAATTCACTGGCACAAATCGGCCACTGAAATTAATAACCTGATCCGCGCGGTGACTGAACCCTATCCCGGCGCATTCTCTTATCTCGGCCAACGTAAGCTGACTATCTGGCGCGCACGTCCGCTGGCAACTCAGCACGACAAACAACCGGGCACCGTGCTTTCTTCTGATCCGCTGACCATCGCCTGTGGCGAAGGCGCGCTGGAAATTCTGGCAGGGCAGAGTGAAAACGGCCTGTATGTACAGGGTTCCCGTCTGGCACTGGAACTGGGCATTATGCCGGATATGCGTGTCGCAACGTTGCCCACGGCGGTGATGAAACGCCGTACCCGTGTTTTAATCCTCGGCGTGAATGGTTTTATCGGTAACCACCTGAGTGAGCGTTTGCTTCGCGAAGACCGCTATGAAATTTATGGCCTGGATATCAGCTCTGACGCGATCAGCCGCTTTATGGGTAATCCGCATTTCCACTTCGTGGAAGGCGATATCAGCATCCATTCAGAGTGGATCGAATATCACATCAAAAAATGCGACGTCGTTCTGCCGCTGGTGGCGATTGCAACGCCAATCGAATACACCCGTAATCCGCTGCGCGTATTCGAACTGGATTTCGAAGAAAACCTGAAAATTGTCCGCGATTGCGTTAAATACAAAAAACGCATTATCTTCCCGTCAACGTCTGAAGTTTACGGCATGTGTGATGATAAGGAATTCGACGAAGATCATTCCCGTCTGATTGTCGGCCCGATCAACAAACAGCGCTGGATTTACTCTGTTTCCAAGCAACTGCTGGACCGCGTGATCTGGGCTTACGGCGCGAAAGAAGGCCTGAAGTTCACCCTGTTCCGTCCGTTCAACTGGATGGGACCACGTCTGGATAACCTGGATGCTGCGCGTATCGGCAGTTCCCGTGCGATCACCCAACTGATTCTTAATCTGGTTGAAGGATCACCGATCAAACTGGTGGATGGCGGCGAGCAAAAGCGTTGCTTCACTGATATCAACGACGGTATTGAAGCGTTGTTCCGGATCATCGAGAACCGCGACAACTTATGTGATGGCCAGATTATTAACATCGGTAACCCGACTAACGAAGCGAGCATTCGTGAACTGGCAGAAATGCTGCTGAGCAGTTTTGAATCACATCCGTTGCGCGCGCAGTTCCCGCCGTTCGCTGGTTTCAATCTGGTGGAAAGCAGCACGTATTACGGAAAAGGCTATCAGGACGTGGAGCACCGTACGCCGAGCATCAAAAATGCCCGTCGTCTGCTTAACTGGAAACCGGAAATCGGCATGGATAAAACCGTTGCTGAAACCCTGGATTTCTTCCTGCGTTCAGTAAATCCTGACGCTGGCAAAGCCTGAAACGGTGCCCGTCATGAAGAAAGTGGGTCTGCGCATTGATGTGGATACCTGGAGTGGCACCCGCGAGGGTGTCCCTCAGCTTCTGCAAACTCTTGCAAATCATAAAATTACTGCCAGTTTCTTCTTCAGCGTTGGCCCGGATAATATGGGGCGTCATTTATGGCGCCTGCTTAAACCGCGCTTCCTGTGGAAAATGCTGCGCTCTAATGCGGCGTCTCTTTACGGCTGGGATATCTTACTGGCAGGCACCGCGTGGCCGGGTAAACTTATCGCGCGTGATCTCGGTTATCTGATGAAAGAAACTGCAAAACGCGGGCATGAAGTCGGGCTGCACGCCTGGGATCATCAGGGCTGGCAGGCAAAAGTCGGGAAATGGTCCGAGAAACAGCTGGAAGCACAAATCCGCCTGGGGCTGGATGCGCTCGAAAAAAGTTTGGGCCATGATGTCGAATGTTCGGCTGTCGCAGGCTGGCGTGCCGATGAGCGGGTTATCGAAGTCAAAGAACGTTTCCACTTTTACTACAACAGTGATTGCCGCGGAACGCGACCTTTCCTGCCGGTACTGGAAAACGGAACACTGGGCACTGTGCAGATTCCCGTGACGTTACCCACTTATGACGAAGTGGCTGGCGGCGAGATTAACGCCGATAACTTCAACGACTTTATTCTTGATGCTATTGCGAAAGATCATGGTGTACCGGTTTATACCATTCATGCCGAAGTGGAAGGCATGTCACTGGCTAAACAGTTCGATGAATTGTTAACCCGTGCGTCTGCGCAGGGGATCCAGTTTTGCGCGCTGGGTGAGTTGCTGCCGCAAGATCTCAGTACATTGCCAAGAGGCAAAGTGGTTCGCGCCAGTTTCCCGGGTCGGGAAGGCTGGTTAGGCTGTCAGCAAGAAGGTTTTTCCTGATGTCGAAAACAATTAAAGGCCTGTGGGGCACGCTGATTTTGGTGTTCTTTGCCCTAGTTTACCTTGTTCCTCTTAACACCCGTCTCTTATGGCAACCCGATGAAACCCGTTATGCAGAAATCAGCCGCGAAATGCTTCAGCGCGGCGACTGGGTTGTGCCACATCTTCTCGGGTTACGCTATTTTGAGAAACCCGTCGCGGGTTACTGGTTTAACAATATCAGCCAGATGATTTTTGGCGACAGCAACTTTGCCGTGCGTTTTGGATCGGTATTCAGCACGGCGCTTAGCGCGATTTTAGTGTTCTGGCTGGCGCATCTTATGTGGCGCAACCGCCAGACGGCTTACACTGCGGCATTGATTTATCTGTCCATGACGTTGGTTTTCGGCATCGGGACTTACAGTGTGATGGATCCGATGATCACGCTGTGGATGACGGCCGCAATGGTCGCAAGCTATTTCTGCCTGCGGGTATCGCGTACACCGCAAAAAGCCCTGAGCTGGATTGCACTCGGGCTGGCCTGTGGTATGGGTTTTATGACCAAAGGCTTTCTGGCGCTGGCGTTACCGGTTATTGCGGTTCTGCCGATTATCTGGCGCGAAAAGCGTTTCAAAACCCTGCTTGGCTGGGGGCCCCTGGCGATTGTGAGTGCGGCGGTACTGAGCCTGCCGTGGGTGCTGGCGATAGCACACCGGGAGCCGGACTTCTGGAACTACTTCTTCTGGGTTGAGCATATTCAGCGTTTTGCTGAGGCTGATGCTCAGCACAAGGCACCTTTCTGGTATTACCTGCCGGTGCTGTTTCTGGGGGCGCTGCCATGGCTCGGGTTGTTACCGGGAGCTTTGCGGGCGGGCTGGACTCAACGCGTCATGCGTCCGGAATTGTTCTTCCTGCTGAGCTGGGCAATCATGCCGCTGATTTTCTTTAGCATTGCTAAAGGTAAATTGCCGACTTACATTTTGCCGTGCTTTGCGCCGCTTGCCCTGCTGATGGCGGATTATTTAGATAAGATCCTTGAGTCAGGAAAATTACGTGCACTGAAAGCCAATGGGACCCTCAACATCGTGTTTGGTGTGTTGCTGGCCGTGGCAGTTCTGTTGATCTCCGGCATATTACCTTTCCACATCAAAGCCGTGTTCAGTCGTTCTGAGTTGCCGCATGCCCTGATCGGTATTCTGTGTTTTGCCGTGTGGGCGCTGGCTGGCGCAGTGTCGCTGACGGATTTGAAAAAGCGCTGGTATTGGGCTGCCCTTTGCCCGCTGGTGCTGGCATTGCTGGCCGGACAGGCTATTCCGAAAAAAGTGATGGATTCCAAACAGCCACAGCCCTTTTTGACGCAAAATATGGCGTTGCTGAAAGACAGTCGTTATGTGCTGACAGATAACGTCGGTGTGGCAACCGCAGTTGCGTGGACACTCAAGCGCAGCGATATTCTGATGTTTGATGAAAAGGGTGAGCTGCAATACGGTTTGAGCTATCCGGATGCCAAAGACAATTTTGTCGATGCGGCACATTTCTCACAGTGGCTGCAACAAGCGCGTCAGGCAGGAAATGTCTCTCTGATCCTCAGACTTGACCGTAATGCTGCGGTGAAATCCTCTCTGCCTCCTGCGGATCAAACGGTGCGGATCGACCGTCAGGCACTGTTATTCTACAAAAAACTGCCATGACCGGTTTCCTTCTGGTTCTTGTCGTCAGCGTTGTCACCTGTGCCGGTCAGCTTTGTCAGAAGCAGGCCGCACAGGTTGCTGCGCATGGCATGGCGAGGGTTTTACGCTGGCTCGGGCTGGCGATATTGTTGCTCGGTATCGCCATGCTGTTATGGTTACGTGTATTGCAATTATTGCCGCTGAGCCTGGCTTATCCGATGCTCAGCCTGAATTTCGTCTTGATCACGCTGTGTGCCCGCTGGTTCTTCGGTGAAGTTGTCGATGGCCGCCACTGGTGCGGCGTCGCACTGATCATGTGTGGTATTGCACTAATGAGTGTCAGCTTATGAAAGGATACCTGTGGAGTGCGGGAAGTGTTTTGCTGGTAACGGCGGCACAATTACTGATGAAATGGGGCATAGTGCAGATCCCGTTGTTTTCACTGGCCGCTATAGATACTCCCTTTATTGTTAGCCATTTACATGCCCTGATTGCCGTTTTTATGGGGCTGTGTGGCTATATATTATCGATGGGATGCTGGTTCTTTGCCTTGCGTTACCTGCCACTCAACCGGGCGTATACCTTACTGAGTCTGAGTTATGCGCTGGTGTATATTGCCGCAGTAACGCTGCCCTGGTTCAATGAAAGCATCAGCTTAAGTAAAACAATTGGCGGGTTGCTTATCCTGTCAGGTGTCTGGCTTATCCACAGTAAACCGGTAAAAAAATCCCATTGAATGATTTTTATGACGATAAAAAACATCATTAAACATTGGATGACGGATAAAATAGCGCTAAATTCTATTAGTTCTTAGATAACGGCGACTTATCCGGCGCGCGTAAACCTTCGCGTCTGGTCAGGCCGTGATGCTATTCGAGAAGGAATGCACTATGCGCTGCTCATCCGTATCCATGTATTCCCTGCTGGCCGTTGCCGCATTAATTCTTAACGGTTGCAGCAGCCACGCTCCGCCGCCAAGCGGCAGGTTTGCCGATTCTATTACTGTCGTGGCCGAGCTTAACGACCAGCTCAGCCAATGGCACGGTGCCCCGTATCGTTACGGCGGATTACAACCGAGCGGCGTTGACTGTTCTGGTTTTGTCTTCCGCACTTACCGCGATCGGTTTGGCGTCGTGCTGCCGAGAACGACCGCCGACCAGACCAAAATTGGCACCAAAGTGCCACGTGATGAATTGTTGCCCGGCGACTTAGTCTTCTTCAAAACCGGCAGCGGTGAAAATGGTTTGCATGTCGGTATTTATGATACTGCCGATCAGTTTATTCATGCCTCGACCAGCCAGGGCGTGACCCGTTCTTCACTCGACAACGTTTACTGGCGAAAAGTGTACTGGCAGGCGCGCCGTATCTGACACGGTGCCCAATCGCATTCCCCCTGATTTCACTGCGTATTTCATCCTGTTTTTTGCTGTTATTATCAAAGCAGACTCATTCAGGATGAATATGCAATGAAACCTCTCAGACTATTACTTTCCGATTCTTACGATCCCTGGTTCAATCTGGCCGTAGAAGATTGTATTTTCCGCGAGATGACCACGCAGCGTGTGTTATTCCTCTGGCGAAATTCCGAAACCGTGGTTATCGGGCAGGCGCAGAATCCGTGGAAAGAATGCAATACCCGCAGAATGGAAGAAGACGGCATTCGTCTGGCGCGGCGCAGCAGTGGCGGCGGGGCGGTTTTTCACGATCTCGGGAATACCTGCTTCACCTTCATGGCGGGTAAACCGGAATACGATAAAAGCATTTCAACCGGCATTATTCTCAACGCACTAAAAACGCTGGGTATCGATGCTACTGCCTCGGGTCGTAACGATCTGGTGGTACAGACGCCGGAAGGCGAGCGGAAAATTTCCGGTTCCGCCTATCGTGAAACAGCCGACCGCGGCTTCCATCACGGCACGTTACTGCTTAATGCCGATCTCAGCCGTCTCGCCAACTATCTCAATCCGGACGTCAAAAAGTTGCAGGCGAAAGGGATCACTTCGGTGCGTTCGAGGGTCGCGAATCTCAATGAGTTTGTGCCGGATATCAATCATGAGCAAATTTGCCAGGCCGTGATTGCGGCATTTTTCGACTGGTATGGTGGGAATGTAAAACCTGAAATCATCTCTCCGGAGGTGTTTCCTGACATTCCGGGATTCCCCGAAAGATTTGCTAAGCAAAGCAGCTGGGAATGGAATTTCGGCAAAGCACCGGCCTTCAGCCATTTACTGAACGAACGGTTTGTCTGGGGCGGGGTGGATATTCACTTTGATGTGGAGAAGGGCAACATCAGCCGTGCGCAGATTTTCACCGACAGCCTTAATCCCGCACCGTTACAGAGATTAGCCGCAGAGCTGGCAGGCACGCGCTATCACGCGCAGGACGTCGGGGAAGCCTGCCAGCGCATCATTATCCGATATCCGGCGATGCAGGCTGAACTCACTGAACTGCAAAACTGGCTGGTGCGTTGTATCCAGTAAAGTTGAGAATGCCGGAGGTCGGTGATGATGACGAATAACCTCCGGTTTATTATTACCTTAGCAAAATTACTCATCATTCTTAAAAGCCCGGTTGTGAATCCCGTCACTTGCGCAATATTCCATAAGACACTATAACCATTAGCTAAAATATTTAGTAACATGCTTTTTGGGCATTAGCACAAAACAAAGCAGGAATTCTTGTTGAAAAAGGATTGATAGCGCTCACAAGGCAAGTTGCGTGTTTTCACCTCTGGCGATAAGATTAGTCTGAAATCCCTGTGTTGACTGTTATAACCCCTAAAAAGAAGGCAATAAGGGAAAGGCGTTTTTAAAAACTTTGAATCGCAGCCGCTCGTGTGGTCGTCTCTGTACACTTACAACCGGACAGGCTCTTTATTGATATCAATTTCTCTAATATTTCGGTTTCGCCTCGGGGCTCCGGTATCTTTATGATCTGATTGATAGTCAAAAAAGTTATTAATCAATTAGTCGTGCCGTTGATGTTTTGGACAAAAATGAAAATACAATTCGATACGGCCTTTAACAGCAGCTACCTGTGCCAGCCGGTCTATACCATTGACGGGAAATTACTCGCCATAGAATTAATTTGCCGTTTTTCCAGCGCAGACAGCAAGTTAGTCATGCCCACAGAACTGGTACTGAACCTGTTAACACCGCAGCAGTTATTACGGTTTCTTAATGAGCAACAGATATGGGCGGGTGAGCATGCCCGATGGTTTAGCGATAATCAGGTTATTTTGAATATCAGTGTTGAGGAAAAACAGGTGGCCTTATTGCTGGAAGATGAAAATCTCCGCAATGCGTTCAGCATGCATACTTTCATTCATCTTAATCTGAGCGAGTCGTTTCCGCGTCTTTCCGAAGGCAAAAATAACCAGCAACTGGTTGCATTAAAACAATATTTTCCACTTTGTCTGGAAAGCTTCGGCTCAGGCACTATTAACATGGTGCCCGTTTTTGACCATCTTTTTCAGTGGGTGAAGCTCGACAAAAATCTTTTCTGGCAGCTCTGTGAGGGGGAACATTTCACTATCGTGATGCCCTCGCTGATAAGAAATGTTAACCGTTTTTGCCGTAATATTGTGGTCGACGGGCTCGACTCTCAGGACTATTTTGATGCGTTACGCAAAGTAGAAATACAAGGGGTGAAGGGTTTGCTATGGCCTGGTGTTGAGCCCGCTGAACTGGACAGCCTGCTTGTGCGGCCCACCCAATTTCACTGATCGTCGCAGGTTGTTTCACTCTCAGGATCCCGGCCAGCGCCTGCTGTGCCGGGATTTTTTATCACTCAAGGTCATAATCTCCCTGCATTCGCTCCGTGTTAATTAACGTCCCGCAGTCCTACACTATTAAAAAGGGGGATTTATGCCGCGATTTGAACATCATTATGCTGACCAGTTGCCTGACTTTTACACGCAACTGCAACCGACGCCGCTAAAAGGCGCACGGCTTCTTTATCACAGCGAACCACTGGCGCGTGAACTGGGGCTGGATGACTCGCTTTTCGATGCTCAGCATCGCGAATACTGGTGCGGTGAAAAACTCTTCCCCGGTATGCAGCCTCTGGCTCAGGTTTATAGCGGGCATCAGTTCGGCCAGTGGGCCGGACAACTGGGCGACGGACGGGGTATTTTACTGGGCGAACAGGTTTTACCTTCCGGAAAACGGTTCGACTGGCATCTGAAAGGGGCCGGGCTGACACCTTACTCACGAATGGGAGATGGTCGTGCGGTTTTGCGTTCTGTCGTGCGTGAGTTTCTCGCCTCGGAAGCGCTGCATCATTTATCGGTGCCGACAACGCGGGCGTTGACGATTGCCACCAGTGATGAGCCGGTTTTCCGCGAGCAGCCTGAGCGCGGTGCGATGCTGATCCGCGTGGCGGAAAGCCATGTTCGCTTTGGTCATTTCGAGCACTTCTACTACCGCAAACAGCCTGAACATGTCAGGCAACTGGCAGATTATGTCATCGCACATCACTGGCCCCGGTTGCTGGAAAGTGAGCCGGTTGACGCATCACGCTACCAGCAATGGTTTACCAGTGTGGTGGAACGAACCGCTGCGCTGATTGCACAATGGCAAAGTATCGGGTTTGCACACGGCGTAATGAATACCGACAATATGTCGATTCTCGGACTGACTATCGATTACGGCCCTTACGGTTTCCTCGACGATTATCAGCCGGGTTATATCTGCAACCATTCCGATCATCAGGGGCGTTACAGCTACGATAATCAGCCGGCGGTGGCTTACTGGAACCTGCATCGTCTGGCACAAACGTTATCCGGCCTGATGTCCACGGAACAGCTCCAGACCGCGCTTGGCGAGTATGAACCGGCGCTGATGAGAGCCTATGGCACGCTGATGCGCGGCAAACTCGGTTTCTTTACCGAGAATAAACAGGATAACGATCTGCTCACCGGGCTGCTAAGTCTGATGGCGAAAGAGGGGCGGGATTTCACGCAGACTTTCAGGTTGCTCAGCCAGACAGAACAACAGCAGGCCGCGTCGCCTTTACGGGATGAATTCATCGACCGTGACGCTTTTGACAGCTGGTATCAGGCTTATCGTCATCGTTTACAAACGGAAGATATTGATGATGCCACGCGGCAGGACGCCATGAAACAAAGTAATCCACGCATTATTTTGAGAAATTATCTGGCGCAGAAAGCCATCGAAAGGGCTGAAGTGGATGATATCAGTGCGCTGGAGCAACTTCACCAGGCATTGCGTGACCCTTACAGCGATGCGCCTCAGTATGATGAAATGGCGAAATTGCCACCCGACTGGGGAAAACACCTCGAAATATCTTGTTCGAGCTGAGATAAAAAATGCCACATCTGAATGTGGCATTTTTATTGAACCGTCTCTACTGGCGTAAGAAAACTTGCGGCAATGCGGTTTCCGGATGCGGGCAGACGTTCAAATCGGCCTGATACCAGCGGCTCAGTATGGCTTCGCTCAGTACGTCAACGGGCGTCCCGCTGGCGACCACTTTTCCGCCGTGCAATAAAATAATCCGGTCGGCATACAACGCCGCAAGATTGAGATCATGCAGCACGCAACATACCGCCAGCGGCGTTTGCCTGGTTAGCTGTCGCAGCAAACGCAACGCGTGTTGCTGATGATATAAATCCAGCGCCGATGTAGGTTCATCGAGAAACAACCAGCGTGAGGAAGGGTCGGGTTGCCAGAGCTGGATCAGTACCCGCGCCAGTTGAACCCGCTGCTGTTCGCCCCCCGATAAATGGCGATAATCTCTTTCTGCCAGATTCAGACAATCGGTTTGCGTCATGACTTCAGTCAGTGCCCGTTGCATATTTTGCTGACCGTGCGGTGAACGCCCGAGTGTCAGTACTTCCCGCACGCTAAAGCCAAACGCCAATGTACTGTTCTGACGCATAACTGCCCGGGTGCGCGCCAGTTCCTGTGCCGGCCAGTCATTGAGTTGTCTTCCCTGAAGCGAAATCTGCCCCGATTGTGGCATCAGGTAGCCGGTCAGCATACGCATCAGTGTTGATTTTCCGGCACCGTTTGGCCCAATCAACGCCACCATCTCTCCGCTTTGCAAGCTGAGTGAAACATCGTCAATTAACCGGCGGCTATTGACGGAATACGTCAGATTTTCTGCAACCATTGATGAAGTAAAGTCAGACATTACGCGGAACTCCCGGGCGCAGGATCAGCCATAAGAAATACGGCCCGCCAATCAGGCTGGTGAGCAATCCCACCGGCATTTCTGCCGGAGCAACCAGTGTGCGAGCCAGCGTGTCAGCGAGCAAAAGCAGGCAGGCACCGGCTATGGCCGATCCCGGTAATAGCCAGCGGTGGTCTGCGCCAATACGCATCCGCAACAGGTGCGGGATCACCAGACCGATAAAACCGATCACACCAGAAACCGCGACAGCAGCCCCGACCAGCAGGGCGCTCAGCAGCAATAATTGCAACTGCGTGCGGCGGACATTCACACCGAGATAGTGCGCGTCTTCTTCACCTAATTGCAGGATATTCAGGCGCCGCGCCATGAACAGGGCAGCAACACAGGCTGGCAGGATCAGCGAAGAGGCCACAGCCAGTGTCGGCCATTGCGCCTGCCCGAGACTGCCCATGCTCCACAAAGAGAACTGGCGTAACTGCTGGTCATCACTGACGTAGGTCAGCACGCCGACAGCGGCACCGCACAGTGCATTGATGGCAATACCGGCAAGCAGTAAGCGCGATAACCCACCATGGCCGAAACGACTCAGTGTAAAGACGATGGCTGAAATGGCCAGACTGCCAGCAAATGCGCTGATCATATGGCTGTACAGGGCCAGCAAGGGTGGCAATGCCAGTGGCATCACTATAGTCAGGGCAACCGCAAGCGCCGCGCCGCTGCTGATCCCAAGCAGGCCGGGATCAGCCAGCGGGTTGCGAAACAATCCCTGCATAACCGCACCGGAACTGGCCAGCGCGCAACCGACTACCACCGCCAGCAGCACGCGGGGAAGGCGGATTGTCAGCCAGACCTGCCATAAACTATCGCCAAATGGACGTGCGAGTAACGTCCTTAACGACAGTGACATCGCGCCGGTATTCGCGGCCATCACGGCCAGCACCAGCAGAGCGCCGCCAAGGCCAATCATCGCCCAAACTGGCGAACGGCGACCTGACGGCACCGGAGGGCTCATGCTACTCATTTTGCTTGTTCCGCAGCCTGACGAAGTTGTGCCATCACCGCAGGTGTTTGCAAACCAAAGCCCAGCAGGGACATATCATCGATGACCAGCACACGCTTATTTTTGCCCGCAGGCGTCATAGCAACACCCGGCAGTTTCCACACCTGATCCATTCCACCCAGGGTTTTAACTCCGTCAGCGGTCAGTAGCAGGATATCCGGCGCACCGGCAATCACCCCTTCCTGTGACAGCGGACGGTAACGACTGAATCCCTGCATGGCATTTTTCGCCCCGACAGACGTAATCATCGCATCTGCCGCAGTATTCTGACCTGCTGCCATAGATGACATGCCACCGTGGCTCATCACAAACAACATTTTTACCGGCAGGGCATCGTGTTGAATAGCAGAAATCTGCGAACGATAGGTCGCGATCAGTTTTTCACCTTCCGCCTGACGGTTCAGCGCTGCGGCAATTACTTCGATTTTATCCGGGACGATGTCCGCAGAAGGTTTCCCCGGCACACGAACCACTTTTACGCCGTTCTGCTCAAGCTGTTTTAACACCAGTGAGGGTTCTGCCAGTTCGCTGCTCAGCACCAGCGACGGGTGCATAGACAAAATCCCTTCAGTATTGAGCTGGCGCATATAACCGACGTCCGGCAGGGCCAGTACTGCCTGCGGACGCAAGCTGGTACTGTCGCGGGCGACCACTTCGTTGCCCGCACCGAGTGCGTAAACAATTTCGGTAACGTCACCGCCAATACTGACAAGCTTTTCAGCGGCATACAGCATCGGGGTCGCCAGCAATGCTGTAATAGCGGCCACCATTTTCAAGGTTTTGTTCATGCTGCAACACCTTCATTGCTAAGTTGCGCCAGTTGTTCCCGCCACTGAGTTTGTTCAGGATTGCCTTCGTTACGCTGACCGTAAAGTTGCGCGATCTGCGTACCATCAGCGGCAAATAACTCCAGGCTGGTCACGAAACCGTCTTTGGTCGGCTTACGGGTGATCCAGCTTTCCGCGATAGCACTTTCCACCAGATGCAGGGTGAACTGTTTGTTGAAGACGTTAATCCATTCACCGTGCGGCATGACCTTTTCAATCGGACCGGTGAAAATTTGCACGCAACCCCGGTTGCCTACAAAAATCATGATTTCGTTTTGGTCATCTTTGGCGATATTCAGTAAACGCGTCAGCGAGCCGTTATCGACGCGCCATGCCAGATCATCCCCGACAGCTTTAAACGCTTGCTGGCGGGTGACATCGTGACGTTTCAGCAACTGGAAGAACTGGTGAACGTCGGTCATTGCACGCCATTCAGCATCGAGAGTGCTGGTGTCGGCGGCTGTAGTCGGAGCCGGAACTTCAGGGGCGACTTCAATTTGCAGCGGAGGATTGACGTCACTTTTGTACTGCGCAATCAGCGCGTCCCATGCTGCCATGTCAGTTTCATCGGTGTTATACACTTTATGAACGGCATCACCGTGCGCATCGAAGAACTGAATGCTGTGGCGAACGCCGCGGGCCGTGGTTTCTGACAGGCTGAAAATGTGCAGCCAGTGTTGCAGGAACAAACGCAGGTCCAGCGCGCGTGGATTAAGGATCAGACCGGCGTGACCGCTGAGATGCTGATTCTCATAGCGACCTTCCTGCTCGTGTACGGCAAAGTTGTTACGGGTGATTGACTTGGTGCCACCGACATTCTCCAGAGCAGCCAGCAAGCTACGGGCATCAACATCCAGACGCGCAGCATCATGGGAAACACGTAAAGCCGTTAACTCAGCTTCGCTTATCCGTAAAATTCCCGCCAGATCGCGGGCATATTTACCGGGATTAGCTTCTTTTGCCTGTAAATAGTCCTGATAGTGAACTGAATGCATTGCTGTTTCCTCGTTGTCTAAAGTCACCCGCTCTTTGGCGGATAAAGCTTGCGATGTTATGTGAATGATTTGTAAAAATATTTATGGCAAGAGTACGTTTAATATACGCGTGGTAATAGGAATTAATATCAATTTGATAATCATTATCAAATCATTACCTAAACACATCAAGAAGATTTTTGTCGCTGGAATGTAATTCTGTGGCGTTAACCCCTTAATTTAAGAGGGGAAGCAGGAGGGGATGCGCGGAGAAGCATCAGAACAGACAGAGGGTTACACGCCCCCAGGCCTGCTACTGACACAAAAAAGGGCAACCAAAGTTGCCCTTAAGAAGGTTACAGCAAAGTGATCAGAACCGGCTGTTTGTTGCCTGCGCAAGCATTGAGAGTAATGTCTCGGTGTCTTCCCAACTCAGACATGGGTCGGTAATCGATTTGCCGTAAATCAGAGGTTTGCCGTGAACGATGGGCTGTGTGCCTTCAACCAGGAAACTTTCCGCCATGATGCCCGCAATGGCAGTTGAACCGCTGATGATTTGCTGGCAAATATCTTCTGCTACCTCAAGCTGACGACGGTGCTGTTTCTGGCAGTTGCCATGACTGAAATCGACCACCAGCCGCTGCGGCAAATCGAATTCCGCCAGATTCAGGCAGGCTTGTTCGAGGTCATCCGCATGATAATTCGGTTTTTTACCTCCACGCATAATCACATGGCCGTAAGGGTTGCCGGCGGTACGGTAAATGGTCATCTGACCCTTTTTGTCCGGTGACAGGAACATATGACTGGTGCGCGACGAACGGATAGCATCGATGGCGATGCGGGTATTTCCGTCAGTGCCATTTTTAAAACCAACAGGGCAGGAAAGTGCCGAGGCCATTTCGCGGTGGATCTGACTTTCGGTGGTGCGAGCGCCGATGGCACCCCAGCTGATCAAGTCGGCAATATATTGTCCGATCACCATATCAAGGAATTCGGTCGCTGTCGGGATGCCTAGTTGGTTGACGGTCAGTAATACCTTACGTGCCAGCTCAATACCGTCATTCACACGGCAGGAACCGTTCAGTTCAGGGTCTGAAATCAGGCCTTTCCAGCCGACAACGGTACGTGGCTTTTCAAAGTACGTACGCATGACGATTTCCAGGCGATCCTGATACTTTTCACGCAATACGCTGAGCTTGCCCGCGTAATCAATAGCCGCTTCTATATCGTGGATTGAGCAGGGGCCGACAACGACCAGCAATCGCTGATCTTCACCGCTGATAATCTTTTCAATTCGTTTACGTGATTCCATCACGTGTTGTGCGACCGACGGGGAAATTGGCAGTTTGTCTGCCAGTGCCTGAGGCGTAATCAGGCTGTCGATGCGCGTCGTACGCAGTTCATCTGTTTGTGACATCGTGTTCTCGAAAAATTTGTTTCTTCGCTGCGGCAGGAATACCGGGAAGTGATGCCGATCACAATAACGCAAAACCCGATGAATTCAACCATTGGCGGCAGGATATGCCATCTACATCAGTAAAAGGATTCAGAACATCCGGCGACTCATGCCGAAGCTGTCCATGATCTTCGCCGAAATCTCCTCAACAGAATAATTTGTACTGTTGAGGTAACGGATCTGATTTTTGCGGAATAAGGCTTCTACCTCAGAGACTTCCATCCGGCACTGGCGCAAAGATGCATAGCGGCTGTTTTCAACGCGTTCCTGGCGAATTGCCGTCAGTCGTTCCGGGTCAATCGTCAGGCCAAATAGCTTATGCATATGCGGTTTTAACGCGGCAGGTAACTGGATATTGTCCATATCGTCGGCGGTAAATGGGTAGTTAGCCGCGCGGATACCAAACTGTAATGCCAGATAAAGGCTGGTCGGCGTTTTACCGCAACGCGAGACCCCCAGTAAAATCACCTGCGCCTGATCGAGGTTGCGCAGGGAAATCCCGTCGTCGTGGGCCAGCGTGTAATCAATCGCGGCAATGCGCGCATCGTATTTGCTGATGTTGCTGGCTGTCAGGCCATGCGTCCGGTTGGCAATTGGGGTAGGATCTACGCCCAGCTCATTCTGTAAGGGGGCGACCAGCGACTGAACAATATCCTGACAGAAACCTTCACTGTTTTTAATGATGTCGCGGATGTTGGGTGAAATGATGGAATAAAACACCAGTGGGCGGGCACCGGTTTTCTCAAAAATTTCATTAATTTGCCGGCAGACAGCTTTGGCGCGCTCTTCACTTTCAACAAAGGGGAGTGAATAGGTTGTGGCATTTACCGGAAATTGTGAAAGCACAGCATGGCCTAAAACTTCTGCTGTAATCGCGGTACCGTCCGAAATGTAAAACACGCATCTGTCCACAAACTGCTCCTGAGTTATCGCACTTCATTTATCTTCAACTTATCGCTTATTTAGTAATAACCAGAATTTCAGGAAATAAAAAGCGTATTCGTTCCAGCCAGCAATGTTCTGCTCATTGCTGCGAGACAGTGCGCAAAATGACTGTAATAAATGAAATGGTATTTTAAATTTTCCACGATTTCTCGCAGCTTTTTGATTTGCTTCAGCAGAGCTTCAGCAGCTCTGTTAGCATTAATTTAGTTTCGAAACTAAAGGCAACTTCTCCATGATTCATAAGGAATATTGTTGATTTCCATCGCGTGAGTAATTTTGCTGCTGTGGAATTTTCCTAAACAAAAATAGTTTGATTTGCTGGATCGATTCACCTGTCCATCTCTTATGGATCATTATGCTAATCTCAAAATGACAGCGTTGTTAAATGACAGAAAAAGCGTCGCTGACAATGACTAGACAACCGGTTTGCACGCCTACTGACTTTTACTGTAAATAAATAAGAAAGGATTGTTTCATGGCTCATCTCGATCCCGATTTACGCAATGTTATCTGGTACAACCAACTGGGTATGAAGGACGTTGATAAAGTCGGGGGCAAGAACGCATCCCTCGGGGAAATGATCACCAATTTGTCTGATCTGGGTGTTTCAGTTCCAAATGGTTTTGCAACGACTTCTCAGGCATTCAATGATTTTCTCGATCAGAGCGGTGTCAACCACCGTATTCATGAGTTGCTGGATAAAACGGATGTTGACGATATCGGGCAATTAACTCAGGCGGGCATGCAAATCCGCGAGTGGATCATTGAGACGCCATTCCAGCCTGAACTTGAGAAATCCATCCGCGAGGCCTATCAGCAGCTTTCCGACGGTGAGCCTGATGCGTCATTCGCTGTGCGTTCTTCCGCAACTGCCGAAGACATGCCGGACGCATCATTTGCCGGACAGCAGGAAACCTTCCTGAATGTTCAGGGATTTGATGCTGTACTGACCGCCGTGAAACATGTTTACGCTTCCTTATTTAATGACCGTGCCATTTCTTATCGTGTGCATCAGGGCTACGACCATCGTGGCGTGGCGCTGTCTGCTGGTGTGCAGCGCATGGTGCGTTCTGATCTCGCTTCTGCAGGCGTGATGTTCACCATTGATACCGAGTCGGGTTTTGATCAGGTGGTCTTTATCACCTCGGCTTATGGTCTGGGTGAAATGGTCGTTCAGGGTGCGGTTAACCCTGATGAGTTTTACGTACATAAACCTACGCTGGAAAAGAATAAGCCTTCTATTGTCCGCCGTACGATGGGCTCGAAGAAAATTCGCATGGTATATGCTCCGAGCCAGGAACATGGCAAACAGGTTCAGATTGAAGATGTGCCGGCTGAACAGAGCACCCGTTTCTCCCTGACGGACGACGAAGTGCAGGCACTGGCACGTCAGGCATTATTGATTGAAAAACACTATGGTCGTCCGATGGATATCGAATGGGCGAAAGATGGCCATAACGGCAACCTTTATATCGTGCAGGCACGTCCGGAGACAGTTCGTTCAAACGGTCAGGTGATGGAACGCTATCAGCTAAATGGCAGCAGTAAAGTGTTGGTTGAAGGCCGCGCTATCGGCCATCGCATTGGGGCCGGGCCGGTAAAAATCATTCATAGTATCAGCGAAATGCACCACGTTAAGGCAGGTGATATTCTGGTAACTGACATGACGGACCCTGACTGGGAGCCGATCATGAAAAAGGCATCGGCGATTGTCACCAACCGCGGCGGGCGTACCTGTCACGCAGCCATCATTGCGCGTGAATTGGGTATTCCTGCGGTAGTCGGTTGTGGTGATGCCACTGAAAAACTGACAGAAAACCAGAAAGTGACGGTTTCCTGTTCTGAAGGCGATACCGGTTACGTCTATCAGGATGAGCTGGACTTCACCGTGCAGAGCTCTGAAATTGATGAGCTGCCAAAATTACCGCTGAAGATCATGATGAATATCGGTAACCCTGACCGCGCATTCGACTTTGCCTGTCTGCCGAATGAAGGTGTCGGGCTGGCGCGTTTAGAATTCATTATTAACCGTATGATTGGTGTTCATCCCAAAGCATTACTGGAGTTTGATCAGCAGCCGGCGGAGTTGCAGGAAACCATCAATAAGATGATCCAGGGCTATGACAGCCCGCGTGAATATTATGTGGCTCGTCTGACGGAAGGGATCGCGACGCTCGGCGCTGCATTCTGGCCGAAACGGGTGATTGTGCGTTTGTCCGATTTTAAATCGAATGAATACGCCAATCTGGTCGGCGGCGAAAAATACGAGCCTCACGAAGAAAACCCGATGCTGGGCTTCCGTGGTGCGGGTCGTTATGTCTCTGACAGCTTCCGGGATTGTTTCGCGCTGGAATGTGAGGCCATGAAGCGCGTGCGCAATGATATGGGGCTGACTAACGTTGAAGTGATGATCCCGTTTGTTCGTACCGTGGCACAGGCTGAAGCTGTCGTTAAAGAGCTGGCGAGTCAGGGGCTGAAACGGGGCGAAAATGGCCTGAAAGTGATTATGATGTGTGAAATACCGTCAAATGCATTGCTTGCAGATCAGTTCCTTGAGCACTTCGACGGATTCTCTATTGGGTCTAATGACATGACGCAGCTTGCGCTGGGGCTGGATCGTGATTCCGGCGTGGTTTCTGAACTCTTTGATGAACGAAACGAAGCCGTTAAAGCCCTTTTGTCGATGGCAATCAAAGCCGCTAAGAAGCAGGGGAAATATGTCGGTATTTGCGGGCAGGGGCCATCAGATCATCAGGACTTCGCGCAATGGCTGATGGAAGAAGGAATCGACAGTTTGTCACTCAACCCGGATACCGTTGTCCAGACCTGGTTAGCGTTAGCTGAAAAGTAAATAAATGACTAATGACTGACGCTAAGGCTGTCACTTTCGGGTGGCGGCCTTTTTCTTTTTTACCGGGATGGAAGTTACGGGAATAAAAATAACGGTTAGCGGGTTACGGAATAAATAGAACGGTGAGGAAAAGAAATAAAAAAAAAAGCCCGTCATAGCAGACAGGCAAAGACTACACACAGCAATTTGGGGTATACCAGCTCAGGGGGAAGCTTGTATATAAATCAGTGGGTTGAAATCCGAACTGTTAATAATACTAAGTTTCTCAAGGTATTTAGTCTGTAAGAATTCTCCTAATAGATATTATTCTCATGCTAATTGATGAGAAGAAGTGTTTTTAGTGTGAGTCATTCAGGAAGGAAGCAGGAATAAAAAAAGCGCTGCCCGGTTGAATTATCAGGGGCAGCGCCGGTGGTCAGTTAAAACGCAACGAAATTATTCATCCAGCGCTTTTAGTGCTTCTTCAGGTTCCATGTCAGGCTCAGGAGCCTCATTGACCCAAAGCGAAATCAGACGATATGAGACAGCCAGCACGACCGGTCCGATAAACAGGCCAATCATGCCAAAAGCAAATAAACCACCAATAACACCGGACAAGATAAGCAGCATCGGTAAATCCGCACCCATGCGGATAAGAACCGGGCGAAGCACGTTATCCAGGGAACCAACCACGCAACTCCATACCAGCAGAACGGTGCCCCAGGTATTGTCGCCGGACCAGTACAGCCAGATGATGGCCGGTATCAGAACCAGTAACGGACCGATTTGCGCGACGCAGCACACGAACATCACGACGGTCAGCACGGTGGCATAAGGAATGCCAGCGATGGCCAGTCCGATCCCACCCAGAACTGACTGAACAATGGCGGTAACAACGACACCTAACGCCACGGCACGGATTGCCTGACCGGCAAGAATAACGGCTGCATCACCACGTTCTGCTGCCAGTCGCACCGCGAAATGGCGGATACCCATGGCAACATTTTCTCCACGGCTATAAAGCAGGGCACTGAACAATAACATCAGCGCACAGTGGACAATGAAACGGCCCAGATGACCTGCCTGCGTCACAAACCAGGCTGCTGTTTGTCCGACGTAGGGCTGCACTTTGCTCATCAGCGCGTTCCCGCCGCCATTGATCAGGGCATGCCAGCCGTTGTAAAGCTTATTACCCACCAGCGGGATCGCGTTCAGCCACTGAAAATCAGGCATATGTAACGATGAAGGATGGCTCGCAATTTCGACCAGCGGCGCACCATTTTCCACGGCGCTGCTGACCAGCAAGGCGATAGGCAAGACGAATAATAAGATCAACAACAGCGTCATGATAATGACGGCCAGAAAACGGCGTCCCCAGAGAAGGCGCTGGAGCTTGATCATTAATGGCCATGTGGCAATGACTACCATCCCGGCCCAGACAAACCCGAGAATAAAGGGCTGTACAATCCAGATGCTGGCAACGGTCATCAGGGCAATAAATAGCACCCCAAACATAATCTGGGGCAAGTCATAACGTTTAATTGGGAGATTCATTCATGTTTCTCAATGTGATAAACGAAGTAAGGCACAAACCCTGTGCCTCCAAGCACTATATTCATAAACAGGGGGCTAAAAATAAGCATGGAACATACGACGGCTTTTGGATAGCCCGCCACATAATTAGTTGCAAGGCGTTGTTGCCGTACGTGCTTTTTGCGGTACGTCATGAAACATCTGCAACAAAGGTGAACCAGACGGAGCGCTTAAAAACGAAGTATGTTAGTTTTTATTCTGGATAAAGAACAGGGTGGATCTGCCCGGCAGATCCGGCAGGTCGCCTCGGGCCCGCCAGGCATACAACAAAGACAGAGTCATAATTCAATGATCCCACAGATTTCTCAGGCACCGGGTGTCATCCAGCTGGTGCTCGATTTTTTGGAAGCATTAAAAAGCAACGGTTTCACGGGTGATGTCACAACAACTTATGCCGACAGGCTGACGATGGCGACGGACAACAGCGTCTATCAGTTGCTGCCGGATGCGGTCTTATTCCCCATCGCAACGTCAGACGTTGCATTGATTGCCCGCCTTGCGGGGCAGGAACGTTTTAAAACACTCGTGTTTACTCCGCGCGGTGGCGGTACCGGTACCAACGGTCAGTCACTGAACCGCGGCATTGTGGTTGATATGTCCCGTCATATGAACCGCATTCTGGATATCAACGTGGAACAAGGGTGGGTCAAGGTCGAAGCCGGGGTGATCAAAGATCAGCTCAATGATTATCTGCGCCCGTTTGGCTTTTTCTTCTCTCCCGAGTTATCAACCAGTAACCGTGCGACGCTGGGGGGCATGATTAACACCGATGCCTCCGGTCAGGGCTCGCTGGTTTATGGCAAAACGTCTGACCACGTTCTCGGTGTCCGTGCGATTGTTCTCGGTGGCGACATGCTGGATACCACCGCTATTCCGACGGCGCTGGCCGATAAGCTGGGTGAAGAGGATTCGGTCATTGGACGGATTTACCGCACCGTGCTGGACAGTTGTCGTGATAACCGCGCGCTGGTGATTGAAAAATTCCCGAAACTTAATCGTTTCCTCACAGGTTACGACCTGCGCCATGTGCTGAGTGACGATCTGCAAACCTTCAACCTGACACGCATTCTGACCGGTTCAGAAGGCTCGCTGGCCTTTATCACCGAGGCGCGTCTGAATATCACGCCGATCCCCAAAGTGCGTCGTCTGGTCAATATCAAATACGACTCCTTTAATTCAGCGTTACGTAATGCGCCTTTTATGGTGGAGGCGAAGGCGCTATCGGTTGAAACCGTCGATTCCAAAGTACTGAATCTGGCGCGAGAAGACATTGTCTGGCACAGCGTTCGTGATTACATCACCGACGTTGAAGGCAAAGACATGCAGGGACTGAACATTGTTGAGTTCGCCGGAGATGATGCAGACCTGATTGAAACTCAGGTCAGTGCGTTGTGCGAACGCCTTGATAGCCTGATAAGTGATAAAGAAGGCGGTGTGATTGGCTACCAGATTTGCGCTGATCTGGCTGGTATCGAGCGTATTTATAATATGCGCAAGAAAGCCGTCGGTCTGCTGGGTAATGCCAAAGGGCAGGCTAAACCGTTGCCGTTTGCGGAGGACACCTGTGTGCCTCCCCAGCATCTGGCGGATTATATTGTCGAATTCCGTGCGCTGCTCGACAGTCATCATCTCAGTTATGGCATGTTCGGGCATGTCGATGCGGGTGTATTGCATGTGCGTCCCGCGCTGGACATGTGTGACCCGCAACAGGAGATATTGCTCAAACAAATCTCCGATGAAGTCGTAGCCCTGACCGCTAAATATGGTGGTTTGCTATGGGGAGAGCACGGAAAGGGGTTCCGTGCAGAATACAGTCCGGCATTCTTTGGCGAAGCACTGTTCCATGAACTGCGCCGGATCAAAACCGTATTCGATCCGGATAACCGCCTGAATCCCGGTAAGATCTGCGCGCCGCTTGAGTGCGATGAACCGATGATGAAAGTCGATGCGCCAAAACGCGGAACCTTGGATCGCCGTATTCCGCTGGAAGTCCGTCAGTCATTCCGCGGTGCGATGGAATGTAACGGTAACGGCCTGTGCTTTAACTTTGATGTGAAAAGCCCGATGTGTCCGTCAATGAAAATTACCGGCAGCCGTATCCACTCGCCAAAAGGTCGCGCGGGTCTGGTTCGCGAATGGTTGCGTTTATTGTCAGAACAAGGTGTAGATCCGCTGGCGCTTGAGAATGCGCTGCCGGAGAAAGGCATGAGTTTCCGCAGCCTGATCGAACGTACGCGTAACACCTGGCATGCCAATAAAGGCGAATATGATTTCTCCCATGAAGTGAAAGAGGCAATGTCCGGCTGTCTGGCCTGCAAAGCCTGCTCGACGCAGTGCCCGATAAAAATTGATGTGCCGGGGTTCCGCTCACGTTTCCTGCAGCTTTATCACACGCGTTATCTGCGCCCGGCACGCGACCATTTTGTTGCGAGTGTTGAAAGCTATGCCCCCCTGATGGCCAAAGCCCCCAAGGTGTTCAACTTCTTCCTCAGGCAACCCTGGTTGCGCGAGATGAGCCGGAAAAATATCGGCATGGTTGATTTGCCTTTGCTGTCTTCTCCGACACTGCGCGAGCAGTTATCAGGGCATCGCGCCAGTAAGATGACGCTTGAACAACTGGAAGCCATTCCGCCTGCCCGGCGTGGTGAATACGTGCTGGTCGTGCAGGATCCGTTTACCAGTTTTTATGACGCGCAGGTCGTTGCTGATTTTATCCGTCTGATTGAAAAACTGGGCCTTAAACCTGTTCTGTTGCCTTTCTCACCTAATGGCAAAGCGCAGCACATAAAAGGTTTCCTGACCCGCTTTGCCAAAACAGCGAAGAAAACGTCGCTGTTCCTTAACCGTGTATCGCAATTGGGAATGCCGATGGTGGGGGTCGATCCTGCGCTGGTACTGTGTTATCGCGATGAATATAAAGAAATTCTCGGTGACACACGCGGATCGTTCCAGGTCCAGCTTGTGCATGAATGGCTTGACAGCTGGCTGGCTGAGCGTCCGGCACAACAACAAAGTGGCGAGTCCTGGTATCTGTTCGGACATTGTACGGAAAGCACCGCCTTGCCCAACAGCGGCAAACAGTGGGGCGACATCTTTGCCCGCTACGGTGCGAAGCTGGAAAACGTCAGTGTCGGGTGTTGCGGAATGGCAGGGACGTACGGTCATGAAACCAAGAATCTCGAAAACTCACTGGGAATTTATGAGCTTTCCTGGCATACCTCTTTGCAACGGTTGCCACGCCAGCGCTGTCTGGCAACCGGTTATTCCTGCCGCAGCCAGGTAAAACGAATCGAAGGAAACGGTGTTCGCCATCCGTTACAGGCACTGCTGGAAATCATCCCCTAACAATAAGGAAGTATTATGTCATTCTGGAAACGGAGTACCACGCTTGAAGCCCTGAATCAGCGCAGTCAAGGATGTATGGTGGGCCATGTGGGGATTGAGTTCACGCAGTTGGGTGAGGATTTCCTCGAAGCGACCATGCCGGTAGATGTACGCACAACACAGCCTTTTGGTTTACTGCACGGCGGCGCATCTGTTGTTCTGGCCGAAACGATGGGATCAATGGCGGGTTATTTATGCTGCGAAGGAAATCAAACTGTAGTGGGCGTGGAAATTAATGCCAGCCATATGCAGTCTGCACGGGAAGGGCATGTGCGCGGTGTTTGCCGCGCATTGCGCACCGGCCGCCGCAGTCAGGTGTGGCAGATTGAGATTTTTGATCAGAAAGGGAATCTGTGCTGCGTATCGCGGTTGACGACCATGGTAATCGAACATTAATACAGGCTGTTAATCAACACTGATCATACAGTCAGAAAGTGGACAGGCGGATGCATGATGAATGTGTCCGCTTTTTTATTTGACTTAGTAAAGGGAAGTAACCTGTTGAAAGCACATCAAAGCTGGAACGGAACGCGTTTGGCAAAGTCAGTTTGAAATGCCGTTGCTTTTTCCCAGATGCCCATCATGGCATAATACTGACAAATGAGTTTTAACGTGTGCCGTGCGAAATGGTAACTCTGAACACGGAAGAGTTCACACCGAACCACGCTGTTGATTTCCAGGATCAGGCGGTTATGTAATTTGCATAACGCATGAAGATAACTGTGATCATCCCCGTTTTGCAGGCACAGATTGGCCATATCCAGACAGATGCTGTTGAAGCGTTTGAGCTGGCAAAGATGCGCATCCGGGCGTCGTAAGGCGGCATCCGCCATATAAAAATCCACGGTGGCATCGCGGACACTCGATTTATATTCGTCGATCTTGCCTTGCAACCACGCATTTACCGATTGAGTCATTCTCAGTATTCCGGGTTATCTGAATGATAATCATTATCAAATAATGAACATCATATTGGCAAAAAATCGCCGGATCAACGTTTTCATCCGGTTTTTTTATTTTTGTGTAATTAAGCCAGTAAGCAAAAAGAGCTTTAATTCTTCAAATATGGCGAATTCATAAATAGGCATTTCCGATGAATGTTTTATAATAGACACAATGAAAGCTATTAAACCTTACCTTTTATAAGGTTTATTTCAATTTTTAACAAAAAATTGACAATTTATTCAATCAGTTGATGGTCGCGGTGTTCAAGACCCGCCAGTGGCCAGATGTAAAGACGGTGCACATTGAGTGTCTTTCCTCGTGTGTAATCGCTATACCCTCTTAAAACAAGAGGTTGAAGTGATTAATGTTATCACTAGAATAGAGACAATAGGTCTTGTCTATGACCGTAAAATTATGAGGTAAGACAGATGCAAACTGAAACTGTCGGCTCTTTCTCTTTAGACGACAACGTATGGCAAGGCGTTAGCCTGACAGATTCTGCAGCGAAACAGATTAATACTCTGGTGGCTCAGGATCCCGAAGTCAAAGGTCTCCAGCTTTCCGTGAAACAATCGGGCTGTGCTGGCTTTGGCTACGTTTTGGATTTAACCAAACAACCGGCCAGCGATGACCTGGTGTTTGAACATGACGGCGCTTTGCTGTTTGTTCCGCTGAAGGCCATGCCTTTCATCGACGGAACCGAGGTAGATTTTGTCCGCGAAGGACTGAATCAGATATTTAAATTCAATAATCCTAAAGCTCAGCATGCCTGCGGGTGTGGCGAAAGTTTCGGTGTTTAAAACTTTCTGTTTCTAAGATTATTGTAAACAAAGCGATGTAACCAACATGTCACGAAGCAACGTAGAAATTCCAGATGATGTGCAGTCTTGGGTCGGCGAGGGGACGAATTACAAGGAAGGGTTCTTTACCCAGCTGGCAACCGATGAATTAGCATCAGGCATCAACGAAGATGTGGTGCGTGCGATTTCCGCTAAGCGCAACGAGCCTGAGTGGATGCTGGAGTTCCGTCTGCAGGCTTATCATGCCTGGTTGAAAATGGAAGAGCCACACTGGCTGAAGGCGTATTACACGCCTCTGGATTACCAGGATTACAGCTATTATTCCGCGCCATCTTGTGGCAGCTGCGATGATAGCTGTGGCTCACAACCGGGGGCGACGCAGCAATCGGGCGGCGAGTCCCTCGGTGTTCCTGCGGGCGAAGCGAATAATTATCTGACCAGCGAAGTTGAAAAGGCTTTCGAACAGCTGGGCGTTCCGGTTCGTGAAGGCAAAGAAGTCGCCGTTGATGCGATTTTTGACTCCGTATCTGTCTCCACAACGTATCGCGATAAGCTGGCTGAATCGGGCGTCATTTTCTGCTCATTTGGTGAGGCAATTCATGAATACCCTGATCTGGTGCGCAAATACCTGGGTACCGTCGTACCTGCGCAGGATAACTTCTTTGCGGCGCTGAATGCGGCAGTGGCCTCGGATGGTACTTTTGTTTACGTGCCTAAAGGCGTGCGTTGTCCGATGGAACTGTCGACTTACTTCCGTATCAATGCAGCGAAAACCGGTCAATTCGAACGTACGATCCTGATTGCTGACGAAGGCAGTTATGTCAGTTACATCGAAGGCTGCTCCGCGCCGGTACGTGATACCTACCAGCTGCACGCAGCGGTGGTTGAAGTCATCCTGCACAAAGACGCGGAAGTGAAATATTCCACCGTGCAGAACTGGTTCTCCGGCAGCAAAGACAGCAGCGGCGGTATTCTGAACTTCGTGACTAAACGTGCATTGTGCGAAGGCGCTGGCTCGAAGATGTCCTGGACGCAGTCTGAAACCGGCTCAGCTATCACCTGGAAATACCCAAGCGTTATTCTTAAAGGTGATAACTCAATCGGTGAATTCTTCTCGGTTGCGCTGACCAGTGGTAAACAGCAGGCGGATACCGGTACCAAGATGATCCACATTGGTAAAAATACCAAGTCGACCATTATTTCCAAAGGTATTTCCGCCGGTCACAGCCAGAACAGCTATCGCGGTCTGGTGAAGATCCTGCCAAGTGCAGAAAATGCCCGTAACTTTACGCAGTGTGACTCCATGCTGATTGGCGCCGACAGTGCCGCGCATACGTTCCCGTATGTTGAAGTGCGCAATAATACGGCTCAGCTGGAACATGAAGCCACGACGTCAAAAATCGGCGATGACCAGCTGTTCTACTGTCTGCAACGTGGTATCAGCGAAGATGACGCTATTTCCATGATTGTGAATGGTTTCTGTAAAGATGTCTTTTCCGAGCTGCCGCTGGAGTTTGCTGTCGAAGCACAGAAACTGCTGGCGATCAGCCTTGCACACAGCGTCGGTTAATTCGCCGTACGTTTTCCCTGCCGTCGCAGCATGGTGTGATGTGTGCGACGTGCAGGTGTGAGTTCTCAAAGTCACAGCATAAAACAGAATTATGAGCGCCCAGGCGCAAACTCAAGGATACGTATGTTAAGCATTAAGAATTTGAAGGTCCGTGTCGAAGAAAAGGAAATTCTGAAAGGACTTGATCTGGAGATCAAACCGGGTGAAGTACACGCCATTATGGGCCCGAACGGCTCAGGTAAAAGTACGCTCTCCGCGACACTGGCTGGCCGTGAAGATTACGAAGTCACTGACGGTTCCGTCATCTTCAACGGTAAAGATTTGCTGGAACTCGCGCCGGAAGATCGTGCTGGCGAAGGCGTATTCATGGCTTTCCAGTATCCGGTAGAAATCCCTGGTGTGACCAACCATTTCTTCCTGCAAACAGCAGTGAATGCGGTGCGTAAATACCGCGGGCAGGAGCCGATGGATCGTTTTGACTTCGCAGATTTCATCGAAGAGAAAATCGCGATGCTCAAGATGCCTGCCGATTTGCTCACCCGTTCAGTGAATGTAGGTTTCTCCGGTGGCGAGAAAAAGCGTAACGACATTCTGCAAATGGCAGCGCTTGAACCAAACCTGTGCATCCTTGATGAAACCGACTCCGGTCTGGACATTGATGCGCTGAAGATTGTTTCTGATGGTGTCAACACACTGCGTGACGGCAAACGTTCATTCGTTATTGTCACCCACTACCAGCGTATCCTCGACTACATCAAGCCTGACTACGTGCACGTTCTGTATCAGGGCCGCATTGTTAAATCCGGCGATTTCACCTTGGTTAAACAGTTAGAGGAGCAAGGTTATGGCTGGCTTACCGACGAAGAGTAATGTCCCTGCGGCGGGCAGTTCGCACGCCATGCAGCAACTTTACCGTCTTTTTGAAAGCCGTGGCGGTGAGCAATCCCCCCACGCGCATGCTCACTGGCAACAGGTGCTGCGCCTCGGTTTTCCGCATGCCAAACTGGAAGACTGGAAATACACGCCGGTTTCTTCACTGCTGGGCAATCAGTTCTTTGCTCCTCAGCAGCAGGCGCTGACGGTTGAGAAAATCAAATCCCTTGCGCTGCCACTGGAGTGCTACCGTCTGGTTTTCGTGGATGGCCGTTTTGATGCGAGCCTGAGCGACAGCGATACCGGTGCGTTTGAAATCGAAAAACTGAGCCCTTCCGCGCAACAAACGTTACCGGATCCGATTCAGTCAGAGGTGTTTTTGCATCTGACTGAAAGTCTGGCGCAGGATTCTTTCTCTGTGCGTTTGCCTGTAGGCAAGCACGCTGAGAAACCGCTGTATCTGCTCCATCTGAGCAGTGGTCGTGACCAGTCGCGCGAAATGAATACCGTTCATCATCGTTATCACCTGGCGATTGAGAATGGTGCGAATGCAGAAGTTATCGAGCATTACCTGAGTCTGAACGACCAGGGACATTTCACCGGTGCACGTATGACGATAAATGTGGGCGATAATGCAGATTTCACGCATTACAAACTGGCCTTTGAAAGCCAGGCCAGTTTCCACTTCTCGCATAATGATCTGGTCATCGGGCGCGATGCACGTGTTTCCAGCCACAGTTTCCTGCTGGGTGCGGGCCTGACCCGAAATAACACCAGCGCGCAGCTTAACGGCGAAAACAGCAATCTGGATATCAACAGTCTGGTTCTGCCGGTTGATTCTGAGATTGCCGATACCCGGACGTATCTGGAACATAATAAAGGCTATTGCAACAGCAAACAGTTGCACAAAGTGATCGTGAACGATCGCGCTAAAGCGATTTTCAACGGCATGATTAAAGTGGCCCAGCACGCACTGAAAACTGATGGCAAAATGACCAACAATAACTTGTTGCTGGGCAAACACACTGAGGTTGATACCAAACCTCAGCTGGAAATTTATGCCGATGACGTTAAGTGCAGCCACGGTGCGACAGTGGGTCGTATCGACGACGAACAGCTTTTCTATCTGCGTACCCGTGGGATCAGCGGGCAGGATGCTCAGCAAATGATCATCTTCGCTTTTGCTGCCGAACTGACGGAAGCCATTAAGAATGAAACCCTGCGTGAAGTCGTCATTGCCCGTATTGCAGGCAGACTAAATCGAGGTAAGTAATGAGTTTTCCACTGGAAAGAGTACGTAGCGATTTCCCTGTGCTGAGCCGTGAAGTTAACGGCCAGCCGCTGGCCTACCTTGACAGCGCGGCCAGCGCGCAGAAACCGCATCAGGTTATTCAACGAGAAATGTCTTTCTTCGAACAAGGTTATGCTGCGGTTCACCGTGGTATTCACACCATGAGCGCGGAAGCGACTGAGCAGATGGAAAACGTCCGCACTCAGGCCGCCCATTTCATGAATGCCGCATCGGCGGAAGAAATCGTCTTCGTCAAAGGTTCCACGGAAGCCATTAACCTGGTCGCCAATACCTGGGGACGTGAGTTTTTACACGCCGGCGACCACATTATTCTGACTGAAATGGAACACCACGCGAACATCGTGCCATGGCAGATGCTGGCGAAAGAACGTGATCTTCATATCGATGTCTGGCACCTGACACCCGAAGGTGAGCTGGATTTGTCACAGCTTGAATCGCTGATCACGCCACGCACAAAATTACTGACGCTGGCGCATGTTTCCAATGTATTGGGCACTGTTAACCCGATCGAAAAAATCATCCCTCAGGCTAAGGCTGCTGGTCTGACCGTCCTGGTCGATGGCGCGCAGGCGGTCATGCATCATGCGGTTGACGTGCAGGCGCTGGGCTGTGATTTCTATGTCTGGTCCGGACATAAACTTTACGGGCCGACCGGTATTGGTATTCTGTACGGCCGCAAGGCGTTGCTGGATCAGATGCCTCCGTGGGAAGGTGGCGGCTCAATGATCAAACATGTCAGTCTGACCGAAGGCACGACATTCGCGGCGGCGCCGTGGCGGTTTGAAGCGGGCACACCTAACACCGGCGGAATTATGGGGCTGGGTGCGGCAATGGAATACGTGACTGAGCTGGGTCTGGAAAATATCCATGCTTATGAACAGGAACTGATGAGCTATGCGCTCAACGCGATGGCGCAGGTGCCTGATATTCAGATCTACGGCCCTGCCACCCGAGCTGGGGTTATTGCGTTCAATCTCGGCAAACACCATGCGTACGACGTAGGCAGTTTCCTTGACCAATACGGTATTGCCATCCGCACCGGTCACCACTGTGCGATGCCATTAATGTCCTTCTACGGTGTTCCGGCTATGTGCCGCGCGTCGCTTGCGATGTACAATACACGTGAAGAAGTCGACCGTTTGGTCGCTGGACTGCAACGTATTCACCGGTTGTTGGGTTAATCCTGACAGCCCAGATCAGGATGTCTTTATGGCTTTGCCAGATAGAAACAAGTTAGTCAGAAATTTTTCCCGATGCCCGAATTGGGAAGAAAAATATCTGTACGTGATTGAGCTGGGTGGCCAGTTACCGGCTTTACCGGAAGAACACCGTCAGGATCAAAACCTGATTTCCGGCTGCCAGAGTCAGGTATGGATTGTGATGCGCACTGATGAAAATGGTGCACTGACCTTCGAAGGTGACAGTGATGCAGCCATTGTTAAAGGTCTGGTCGCGATTGTCTTCAGCCTGTATCAGGGTTTAACGCCTCGTGATGTGGTGGAACTGGATGTACGTCCGTTTTTCACTGAACTTGAACTGAGTCAGCATCTGACACCTTCACGCTCGCAAGGGCTGGAAGCGATGATTCGCTCTATTCGCGCTAAAGCCGCAGAGTTGTCTTAATACCGCTCGCTGCTGTACTGCCTTGCTCATTAGGAATTATCTGCTAATGAGCAAGGCAGATGACTTCTTTCTCTGCGTATATCTCCTTTTACTCCTGATTTTTCAACCCACTATCCTCCTGCTTTTTATTCTGACTTCTGTAAGGTAACTTTCTGATTTACAGTGGTTTGATTGCCATGAAATTCTGTGCTGCTAATATTACCAGACAAGATAATTGTCTTGCCTCAGATTCGCTGAGCGCAGGCCGAAAAAGGACTGAGTATGAGACGCGCATTACCCCTTCTGGCAATGTTAGTTGGCACAATAATGGCAACGCATTCCATGACCGCAAGTGCAGCAGAATATCCATTGCCGCCGGATAATAGCCGCCTGATTGGCGAAAATACAACGTATGTTGTGCCCAACGACGGTAAGCCGCTGGAAGACGTGGCAGCCAAATACCAGATTGGCCTGATTGCGATGCTGGAAGCGAATCCGGGAACTGACCCTTATTTGCCAAAAGCCGGAACTGTGCTGACCATTCCTTCGCAGATGCTGTTACCGGATACCAAACGTGAAGGTATCGTAGTCAATCTGGCTGAAATGCGTCTTTACTACTATCCGAAAGGCGAGGACAAAGTCATTGTCTATCCGATTGGTATCGGCCAGTTAGGGCGTAACACACCGGAGATGGTGACATCAGTCAGCCAGAAGATCCCCAATCCTACCTGGACGCCCACTGCCAATATCCGTAAAGCTTATCTGAAAGAGGGGATCACATTGCCGGGCATGGTGCCAGCCGGGCCGGATAATCCGATGGGCTTGTTTGCGATGCGTCTGTCTGCAGGAACAGGACAGTATCTGATCCACGGCACCAATGCGAACTTCGGCATTGGTATGCGCGTGAGTTCCGGTTGTATCCGTCTGCGTCCTGACGATATCGAAGCGCTGTTTAACTCGGTGCCTAAAGGGACACGCGTACAAATCGTGAATCAGCCAATCAAGTTTGATATCGAACCGGACGGTAAACGCTATATCGAGGTGCATCAGCCGTTGTCCCACACGGAGAAAGATGACCCGCAAACCAAACCAATTCCTCTGACTGCAGCAATGAAGAAATTTATTAAGCATGATGAGACTAACGCTGAGATGGTAAAAGAAGCGATTAAACGCCGTGCGGGTATGCCGGTTGTTGTCAGCGTTGGCGATAAAGCGGGGGATACACCACCGGCTATCAATCAGCCGCAAACAGCGACTTCGGGCGAACCGGCAGTCAATACAGCCAGTACGCAGTAAACGTCGCAGAAACACATCAGAAACGATTTAAACTTCAGGGGCCATCATGGTCCCTTTTTTATGGCTGACATTCACGTGAGTGATTGAGGGCGTTTTAAATGGGGGATTTAGTGATGATTCAAAGACCTGAAAGCGGGGGAGAAAAAAACATAATGAAATTGCAGGTAAAAAAATGGCGCACTGAGTGCGCCATTGAACTAGAGAAGTAAATATTACTTCTTGTAAGCGTGAGCTTGGTTATCCAGACGTTGGTTAGCGCGAGCTGCATCGTCTTTAGCTGCTTGAACGTCAGAACGGATTGCGTTCACGTCGTTGCTCAGTTGGTCAACTTTAGAGTTCAGAGTAGAAACGTCTGAAGACAGTTGGTCGATTTTAGCATTGCTTGAACAACCAGCCAGCATAGTTGAAGCCAGGATTACAGCGCCCAGTACCAGTTTAGTGCGATTCATTATAAAACCCTCTAGATTAAGTTAATCTCCATGTAGCGTTACAAGTATTACACAAACTATTTTCTAATGAGAATAATTTTTTGCCGGTAGACGCTATATTTTGATCGTTCGCTCAAAGAAACATCTTTTTTTACGAAAAAGTTAAAAATTGCAGCGAAAACAGCCGTATTCCATGGGACTTATCCCAATTTTGCAGCTACTGCATTTAGCACTTTTTATGAAAGAAGATACTTTTTGAATAAATAAACGCCACATTTCGCGGCGTTCATTAATGCTCTTGGTCACGTTTTTAATTAAACAACATGCACCGATGAAGTATTGGTTGTACCGCTCTGTACCAGTGCGCCAGAAACCATCACTACGATATCACCTTTCTGTGCCAGACCGCTTTCAATCGCCGCTTCTTTACCGATACGGTAGAAGTCGTCAGTAGAAGCAATCTCTTTCACCAGTTGAGTCACCACACCTTTGGTCAGGATCAACTGACGTGCGGTGATTTCATTAGTGGTCAGGGCAAGGATAGTCGCATGCGGGAAGTATTTACGCACGGCTTTTGCTGATTTACCGCCGCTGGTGGCAACGACGATCAGTGGCGCGTCCAGTTTCTCTGCAGTTTCAACAGCACCACGGCAAACCGCTTCTGTGATACGCAGCTTGCGGTTTTCGTTCTGACCATCAATACGGCTTTGCATTACGCGGTCAGTACGGTCACAGATGGTAGCCATGATAGTTACAGCTTCCAGCGGGTATTTACCTTTCGCACTTTCGCCAGACAGCATCACTGCGTCGGTACCGTCGATAATGGCGTTAGCTACGTCGCCAGCTTCTGCACGGGTAGGGCGTGGGTTTTTGATCATGGAATCGAGCATTTGTGTAGCGGTGATAACCACTTTGCGTGCACGGTTACATTTCTCAATCATCATCTTCTGCGCGAAGATAACTTCTTCAACCGGGATTTCAACACCCAGGTCACCACGGGCAACCATGATGCCGTCTGACGCTTCGAGGATTTCGTCGAAGTTGTTCAGGCCTTCCTGGTTTTCGATTTTGGAGATGATCTGGATGTGTTCGCCACCGTGTGCTTTCAGGTGTTCGCGGATTTCCAGAACGTCAGAACGTTTACGGATGAAAGAAGCCGCGACGAAGTCAACGCCTTGCTCGCAACCGAAGATCAGGTCACGTTTGTCTTTTTCAGCCAGCGCTGGCAGTGCGATAGAAACACCTGGCAGGTTAACGCCTTTGTTTTCGCCCAGGTCGCCGTTGTTCAGCACTTTACAAGTCACGTCGGTTTCGGTGACGTTGGTCACTTCCATACCAATCAGGCCGTCATCGACCAGAATGGTGTTGCCGATTTTCAAGTCAGCAGCAAAACCCTGATAGGTAACCGCAACACGTTCGGTGTTACCGATAACGCTTTGATCCGTGGTGAAAGTGTAAGTCTGACCCGCAACCAGAGAAGCGTCTTTGCCGCCTTCCAGTTTCATGGTGCGGATTTCAGGACCTTTGGTGTCCAGCAGAATTGCCGCTTTGTGACCGGTCTTCGCCATCACGTTGCGGATATTTTGAATGCGCTGACCGTGCTCTTCATAATCACCGTGAGAGAAGTTCAGACGCATAACGTTCATGCCTGCATCAAGCAGCTTGGTCAGCATTTCTTCGGATTCAGTTTTCGGTCCGATGGTACAAACAATTTTGGTCTTTTTCATGACGATTTTATCTACAAGTTGTGATGGATTGGAAAAGTGTTTGCCTGACAGCATCGCTGCCCGCGCGGAATTGAGGTGGTGCCTGGTTGAAGCAAATCATTACTAAGCGTAGAAGACTGTGAAAGGAATGGTGTAGTAAGTTCAGCCAAAGCATAGCGATTTGTGCGATTTATCATCGCTACTGGAGTGGTGATGCTTTTGTAAGTGCGATATCGACAGATCAAGGGGCTGAAACCATTCAATCGAAGAGACGATGCGTATTATAGAGGGGAACAGGTTGGGAAACCAAATAAAAAACGTGATGCGGCGCAAGCTTAGGGCAGATTTCGGAACGTTGTTTTGAAATTACCCAATGCGGGCAGGGGTGAAAGCAGAAGTGATAACGGTTTGTTCACGCAAGTGTCAAAAATGATACATACGGGAAATAATCTTAAAAAATACAAACGGATGACTTAACGTAAATTTATCAGGGAAAATAAAAGCCAGCAGAGAGGTTCAGGTCGTTCCAGGGAGTTTGATGCACAAGGGAGAGTTCAGGAAGTTGCTTTGGTGCGTCCGAGTGGACTCGAACCACCGACCCCCACCATGTCAAGGTGGTGCTCTAACCAACTGAGCTACGGACGCACAATATGCAACGGTACTGCTAAGAAAGATGGTGCGTCCGAGTGGACTCGAACCACCGACCCCCACCATGTCAAGGTGGTGCTCTAACCAACTGAGCTACGGACGCATCGTTTTTCTTTTTCATCAGCCAGTGTTGGCGACGGGGACAAATATTAACGACCTCTCTGAATACTGGCAAGGGAAAAAAGACATTTTCCTGTCATATTGTGCGTGACTGCCGAGCTTATGTGCATTGCGTTGTTTTTTTAGACATAACAGCCAGCGCAATAGCTGAAAAATCCGCGCGCCGGAACAGATATTCACAGCACGCGGATGAAGCCGGGGGGATTAACGGCCCGCTTTTTGCAAAATGGTGTAAGACGGTTGCTTCTGTAACCAGCGCATCCGCAATGTCATCATCAGCGCTGCGAAGGTCAGCCCCAGAATAAATCCGCACCAGAAACCGCTGGGGCCCATCTGCGGAACCAGAATATCGGTCAGTCCGAGAGCGTACCCTACCGGCAGGCCCAGCACCCAGTAAGCGACAAACGTAATATAGAAGATGGAACGTGTGTCTTTATAACCCCGCAAAATGCCGCTACCGATAACCTGAATCGCATCTGAAATCTGAAACAGCGCAGCAAAGATCAGAAGATGGGAAGCCAGAGTGACGACTTCCGGGCTGTCATTATAAAGGGAGGCAATGTGCTCGCGGAAAATGATGGCCGTCAGACTGGTGCAACAGGCCATCATAATTCCCGTTCCTATACTGGTATAAGCCGCAATCTTCGCGCCTTCAACCGACGATTCCCCCAGCCGCGAACCCACTCGAATCGTGGCGGCGACACCTAAAGACAGCGGAATGACGAACATCAGGGAACCGACGTTGAGCGCAATCTGGTGACTGGCGACAGCCACGATCCCAAGTGGGGAGACGAGCAGGGCAACGATCGCAAACAGTGTCACTTCGAAAAATAATGCCAGTGCGATTGGCATACCGAGCTGGATCAGACGGCGCAATGTCGGCCAGTCGGGTTTCGCAAACCGCGAATGCGGCTGAGTATCGCGCAGGGCACGATTGCGACGTACGTAAATCCGCATGATGAAGAACATGACCCAATATACGGTCCCCGTGGCGACACCACAGCCGACGCCACCGAGCGCGGGCGCACCGAACTTGCCGTAAATAAAAATGTAATTCACGGGAATGTTCACCAGCAGACCGATAAAGCCGAACACCATGCCTGGCTTGGTTTTTGACAAACCTTCACATTGGTCACGCAGCACCTGGAAGAATAAATAGCCCGGAGCGCCCCACATAATGGCATGCAGATAGCCGACGGCTTTTGCTTTCAGTTCGGGATCAATATTATGCATCAGGCTAAGAATATGGTCGCACTGTGACAGCACCGCGATGATCAGCACCGAAACCCCCGACGCCAGCCAGAATCCTTGCTGAACCTGATGACCAATTTTATCGCGACGCCCGGCTCCATTTAAATGCGCGATGGTTGGTGTCAGTGACAAGAGTAAACCGTGTCCGAATAAAATCGCCGGCAACCAGATTGAGGTGCCGACAGCGACGGCAGCCATGTCCGTGGCACTGACCGATCCCGCCATTATTGTGTCCACAACGCCCATGGATGTCTGGGCTATTTGCGCAAGGATGACCGGGATGGCAAGCGCTAACAAAACCCGCGCTTCTGCAAGGTACTTCTGCACAGATACACCTTTTTTCTTGATTATATTGAATAAAAAACGCCACAACAGATGGCATTAAACAGAGAGAAATAGTCCGAAGATTGTACATTGTCGGTATTTTTAAGCAAACAAAGCTGTTAATAGCTGGTTAAATAATGGAATTGAAGCAGACGGTGCTATTTCTTCTTGCAGAGATTTGGCTTTCAATTAATTCTGCGGCAAACTGAACGGAGTGACGTTTTAATACAACAGATTCAAACATTGAGGAAAAGGCTATGTTTACCGGAATTGTACAGGGAACCGGCACGGTCGTATCGATCGACGAGAAACCCAATTTCCGTACCCATGTTGTTCGTTTACCTGAAGATATGCTGGATAACCTGCAACTCGGCGCATCGGTATCACACAACGGTTGCTGCCTGACGGTGACTGAAGTGAACGGTGACCTGGTGAGTTTTGATCTGATGAAAGAAACCCTGCGCCTGACAAATCTGGGCGAACTGAAAGAGGGCGACTCAGTTAATCTGGAACGTGCAGCGCGTTTTAATGATGAAATTGGCGGACATTTAATGTCTGGTCATATTATTTGTACGGCGGAAGTGGCAAAAATCCTGACGTCAGAAAATAACCGTCAGATCTGGTTCCGTATGCCGCATGAAGATTTGATGAAATATGTATTACATAAAGGTTATATCGGGATCGACGGTATTAGTCTCACCATCGGTGAAGTGACCCGCACCCGTTTCTGTGTACATTTAATTCCGGAAACCTTGCAACGCACAACGCTGGGCACGAAACGTCTGGGCGACAAAATTAATATCGAAATCGATCCGCAAACTCAGGCGATTGTCGATACGGTCGAACGCGTATTAGCCAGTCGTGAAGCGGCGATCGCTACGGCACAGGCGATGATCGATAAAGCCGAATAAGTTATCTCAGACCCTTTATTGACATAAAAAAACCGGACATTCAGTGTCCGGTTTTTTATTAGCTAACGCATACAACCATCAGCGTGGTACGCGCATTCCGCCATCAACGCCTTGCGGGCTAAAGACGACTTGCCACAACTGAATGTCCCGGGCGCGGAAAGCACCGGCGCAGGCATTCAGGTAGTAGGTGAACATGCGGTGGAAACGTTCACCGTATTTTTCCGCCAGTTCCGGCCAGTGTTTCTGGAAGCGTTCATTCCACGCCATCAGCGTGCGGTCATAATCAGCGCCGATATTGTGCCAGTCTTCCATTACAAATAATGACTCACTGGTTTGTGCAATTTGTTGAACCGACGGCAGGCAACCGTTGGGGAAGATGTATTTATCAATCCACGGATCGACATTAAGGTCTGTTTTATTAGAACCGATGGTGTGCAGCAGGAAAATGCCGTCAGGTTTGATATTGCGTTTGGCGACATTAAAATAGGTCTGATAATTTTTCGGACCCACATGCTCAAACATTCCGACAGAAACAATGCGGTCAAACTGATCATTAAGGTCACGGTAATCCTGCAGCAGGATTGTGACATCCAGCCCTTCACAGCGTTTTTGAGCCAGTTTTTGTTGTTCAGCAGAAATCGTGACACCCACAACGCTCACGCCATAATTTCTTGCCGCAAACTCTGATAATCCACCCCAGCCGCAACCGATATCCAGCAAGCGCTGTCCCGGTTTTAATTGCAGCTTGTCACAGATCATTTTGAGTTTTGCTTCCTGTGCTTCTTCAAGCGTAGTGGCCTCTTTCCAATAGCCGCAGGAATATTGCATGTACGGGTCGAGCATCAGAGTAAATAAATCGTTGCCCAGATCATAATGCTCTTTGCCAACAATCCACGCCCGTTTGCGGGATTGCAGATTGGTCAGGCGTGCTGCGGCGACACGTAAAGTATCTTTAAAATGGTGGGGGAGTTTACTTTCCAAACCGGCACGAATAACGCGCTGGAAAAAGATATCCAGACGGTCGCATTCCCACCAACCGTCCATATAACTTTCACCGAGGCCCAGAGAACCTTCCTGTAAAACACGCTTAAAGAAGTCAGTGTTTTTTACTTTAAGGTCGAAAGGACGATTACCGTTTACCTGAATATCTGCCATCGCCAGCATTTCACTGGCGATCCGGTACCACTGATTGTCCTGAATGCTTTGATCTTCTATACACGATGAACTCATAGCTTCTCCATCACTTTCTCTTCTGACTTATTAACCTGCCGGGAAAAGCAAAGGCTATTTTTGCAGGTCTTTATGAGAACAGACGACTAGCGCCTCGCCCGATATTCGACACCAACAGAGGAAATTAAGAAGAACGCCTGCGCGCCGTAAGACGTGCAGGAAAATCATCCTTGAAAAAGTACAAAAAAATAAGTGTGACACTGTCCGCGCGTCTGGCTTAAGTATGTGATAAAAGTTTTGTAAAAGTGCTATTTTATTTGGTTTTGTTGAGTATAGGCTCGCTGGCAGGCATTCTCAATAGTTAATCGTGATGAATGAAAATGCCCGTTAAGTGACTGTTTCATCAGGGTATTATCACTATTAATTAGCATGCCTTGTCTGAGCTTCCTGCTCTGATTTCTGTCCATTGTCTTGCGTGATTTCATGCCGCAAAGAGAGCCAGCGACCCAAAACTACCAACAATAGTGTAGACAGCATGATCGTGACTGTCGCCATGAGCGGATGCACAATAAATGCGGAAACCAGCAAGCTGGCAAGGAAGCACAACCCGAGCTGCAGCGTATTTTGCAATGCTGCCGCCTTGCCTGTATTAGCAGGAAACGGCATTAATGCATTTGCGACAACAATTGGGTAGGTTGCACCATTCACCAAAGCCATCAGACAGAAAGGGATCAGCAGGCTAATCAGCCCGGCATCCGTGAACATGGCAACACAGAACAAAGTCACCATACTGACGCCGTAACCCGCCAGTAACCATGGCAGAATTTTATTACCGTCCAGCTTGCTGATCACAACACGGCAACCAAAACCACCAAGCAGGAAAGCAATAGTCTGCGGGACATAGCTCAGCCCGATGGCACCGGGTGAATAACCCATGTCGCTCAGGATAAACGGTGAACCCGTTAACCACGCAAAGAATCCGGCTGAACAGGCGGCATAAATCATGACATTCCCGCTGTAAACAGGCGATTTCAGTAACGTCGCAAACCCTGTTTTATCAGCCTTCGCTTGTTTTGCAGGTTTATTCTCACGCAGAGTCAGCGTCGTCAGCACCAGGACGACGGCGACTGCGGTCAGCAGAGCAAAAATGGCTTCCCAGTCAAAATGATTGAGTACCCACGCACCAAGTAATGGTGCCAGTGCCGGAGAAAGAGCCACTAACGGCATAATGCTGGCGAAGGTTTTTTTCGCCACATCGGCAGAGAAACGGTCAACAACGATTGCCTGCCAGGTGACTGCGGCGGCACAAACGCCCATCGCCTGTAAGAAGCGCAGGGCCAGAAGGGCGCGTACATTCTCAACCCAGATAACGCCCAGACAACCGACCGCAAACAGTGTCAGACCAAGAAGCAATACCGGTTTACGGCCGATCCTGTCTGACAACGGCCCCCATAACAACTGACCGAGAGCAAATCCGCCGAGAAAAATGCTCAGACTTGCGCTGATCATCCCGGGGCTGGTCATCAGACTGGTTTGCATGGCGCTGAACGCAGGCAGATACATATCAGTGGCTAAAAAGCCCAGCATGCTCAGTCCCGCGAGATAGAGCATAAATCCAAAGGAGGGTTTCATTATCGTCTCATTAATTTATTTATTGCAGATGATGTGATGCAGATTACATACCGGAGGCGGAGTTTAACGCTTTGATAACAGGCTTGTGAAACGCTAATATTTGCACTCTGCTATCAAAAATATTGAAGGCTGAATTATGTGGTCAGAATACGCCCTTGAAGTGGTAGATGCCGTGGCAAGAACAGGTAGTTTTAGTGCGGCAGCGCAAGATTTGCACCGCGTACCTTCTGCTATCAGCTATACCGTCCGTCAGCTTGAGCAGTGGCTGGCCGTGCCGTTGTTTGAACGTCGCCATCGTGACGTGGTACTGACGCCTGCGGGAAAGGTTTTTGTCGATGAAGCGCGGATTCTGACAAAAAAAATGATAGCCACGCGCCGGCAGTGTCAGCAGGTGGCGAACGGCTGGCGCGGCGAATTACGTGTGGCGGTTGACCGGATTGTAAAACCCGCACGGACACGGCGTCTGGTGCTCGATTTCTACCGCCATTTTGCGGACACCGAACTCATTATTCACTCAGAAGTGTTTAATGGTGTCTGGGATGCGCTGGTTGACGGGCGGGCAGACGTGGCGATCGGTGCTACACGCGCGATACCGGTTGGCGGGGGCTTCAGTTTTCGTGACATGGGATTTATGGACTGGCATTGCGTCGTCAGCCCGCAACATCCGCTTGCGCAGTTATCCGGCGCGCTGAATGATGATGAGCTGCGGCCTTATCCTGCACTCTGTCTGGAAGACACCTCCCGGACATTGCCTAAGCGGGATACATGGACGCTGGATAACCAGCGGCGGCTGGTCGTGCCAGACTGGACCTGCGCGCTGGAATGCCTGACCGAAGGCTTATGCGTGGGTATGATGCCGGTTCATCGCGTCACGCCGTGGATAGAACAGAAAAAGTTGCAGGTGCTGACGCTGGAAAATACGTTTCCCGACAGCCCGTGTTGCCTGACGTGGGATCAAAGCAATCCGTCACCCTCGCTGGCCTGGTTGCTGGAATATATGGGCGATACAGAAACCATGAATCAGGAATGGCTGCGTGATTAGAAAAAAACGCCTGCATCTGCAGGCGTTCGATATCTGTTAACGGCGGTAATCGCGGTACGGACCATCGGCTACGGAACGGCGTTCGACCAGTTTCGGATGCACCTCAATGGTCTGAGACTCTTCACGCTTACTGACAATTCTGTCCAGCAACATGGTAAAGGCCATTTCACCCAGACGTTCTTTCGGCTGATGCACGGTTGTCAGCGCGGGGGAGAAGTAACGGGCGTTACGCACATTGTCGTAACCGATTACGGAAATATCCTGAGGGACGCGCAGGCCCAGTTCGTCTGCGGCACAGATTGCGCCCATTGCCATCACATCGCCGCCACAAAATACGGCAGTCGGGCGGTGCTTCTGCATCAGAATTTTATGCATCGCCTGATAGCCCGATTCCGGCTCGAAATCGCCCTGAACCACCCATTCGTCACGCAGCGGAATATTGGCTTCAGTCAGTGCTTTCACAAAACCCTGGAAGCGGCCACCGCCGGTATTACGTGCCAGTTGGCCCGGGATCACCCCAATATCACGATGACCGCGTTCAATCAGATAACGCCCGGCCATGTAACCCCCTTCGAAAGCATTATCAATAATGCTGTCGGTGAAGTTCTTACGCGCTTCGCCCCAGTCCATGACCACCATTGGGATCGAACGGTGCTCCTCGAGCATATTGAGCAACTCATCAGGATATTCCGCGCACATCACCAGCAAGCCATCGACGCGTTTTTGCGCCAGCATTTGCAGGTAGGCTTGTTGTTTTTCCAGATTATTATGCGAGTTACACAAAATCAGCGTATAGCCTTTGGAGAAGCAGCTGTTTTCTACGGCTTCAATCACTTCGGCAAAATAGGGCGCTTCGCTGGAGGTGGCAAGCAGACCGATCGTTTTGGTGTTATTGACCTTCAGACTGCGGGCTACAGCACTCGGCGAGTAATGTAACTCTTTGATTGCAAGGAGAACCGCTTCTTTGGTTTCTTCGGCGACGAAACGTGTTTTATTGATGACGTGCGACACGGTTGTAGTGGAAACGCCAGCGCGCTTTGCGACATCTTTAATCGTTGCCATGTAAACAATGACTCCTGAACTCACGTGTTTCAGCACGTTAGCATTATGTTAATCGTTTGCTTGCGTGGATCTCACTGCTGGCTTCTAAAAGGGCAGTGAAATCGTTGGGTGGATTCTTCAGAATGAGGCGTGAAATGCTCTCGGGTGAAATCAACCGGCACACAGGCGTGTTAACCGACAATTTTCTCTTATAATGCAGGAAAGTGGAAGTAAAATTCTCAGGGATACATTGTCATTCAGCACAAGATTTTAAATGTTAATTATGCGAAAATGCGTTGGCACACAATTAGTGTGGCTTAAAAAATGCCACAATTTGATCCGAAAGGGGGGTTTGATGGACAGCAACCTGAAATTATCGTTGATCACCACGGTATGCGCTTTGCTTATGATTATCGCTTTCAGTTTCACTGCGGTGATGAACTGATTCAGTAAGTGATCCGCCATAAAAAAGGGCGATTCCTGTTACAGGAATCGCCCTTTTCAATTTTACGCAGTGGCCGTTACCGCCGATACTCTTCCCTGCAGAAACTCTTCGTTAAATGCTATTCAATGGCTGATTAGCGAAACTTCAGACTTAACGAATTGTTTATTATCGGATCGTTTTCGGCGTCATTACCCGGCGTGCACCCACATAATGATCTTGCCAGTAATCGTCGCCGAGAGAGGTGATTTTAATGTCTTCGCCCGTTCTTGGAGACTGAATAAACTTGCCGTTCCCCACGTAAACACCAACATGGTCTGCTGCGCCGCGGTTATTGATTCTGAAGAACACCAGATCACCGCTTTCAAGTTCGCCGCGTTTGACCGGAGCCGCATCGCGCAGGTGATACATTTCATTCGCTGTGCGTGGCATTTTAATACGGATCAAATCTTTGTAGGCGTAATAGACTAAGCCGCTGCAATCAAAACCGGTATTCGGCGAGGTTCCGCCCCAGCGATATGGTTTTCCTACCTGATGCATCAGTTTGGTCATCGCCGTTTGCTGGGCATGCTGATAGCGTTTTTTATGCGTTGCACTTAGCGTAATCGGTTTGCTGTCTTCTTCGGGCTTTTTACCTTTACGGTGCCGGCCATACGCTTCTTTTTTACTGACCCTTTCCGTGCTGTTTTTCGCGAGTGAACGGGTTTTGGCGTGTTTCTCTGTTTTGCTTTCGGCCCGCGTGGTCTTCAGTGTCTTTTCTTTTTTACTTTCGGCCCGGGTCGTTTTGACACTTTTCTCCGTCGTGGTCTTTCGTTTAGCCAGTTCGGTACTTTTAACTTTCTTCTTCGAATTCTTGTCCTGAATTTTTTGTTCTGTCACTGGCGCGATTTTAGTTTTTTTACTGGTTTTCGCGGCCACCGTTTTTCGCTTTCGCCGTTCTTCAGGTGCAGCCTGATTAACATGGCTTTTACGCTGATCGGCAGAAACACGTGTCTGCGGCGATGCATGTGCCATATTCAGAAATAGCTGGGTAAAGAGCAGCACAAAAAGCGTGAACAGTAAGCGCATAGCTTCGTTACCATGAGTGGTAGGTTAAACATCAGGGATGTCAGAGTATTGCCTAAAAGAACCTGACAAAAAAGCACGAATTGACTCGATTCTAGATCATATTGTGAGAAAAAGTTAATGGCTTTTTTTATGTCGAAATAACCGCCATTTTTAGTCAAAAAAATAACCACTTTTCATGGTGTTAATATTTGAGTTAAAGAATGGAATTTTGCAAATCTGGCGTTATCGGTGAACGCCAAAAATGTTATTCTCAATGAATGTTTAAAGATGTGAGCCTGAGCGCACACATTAAAGATTGTTAAACAAAATGCCAGTATTGAGAAAGACCACACAAAAAATGGCGTTTTTATCTGATGGCTGCCATCGTTACAATAGAAGGTATTGTGATTGCGCACCGTCTCTTTATGCTGCGCGTGAAGAGTAATGATCGTGACAGCCTGTACCGGCTTGAGGAAGCAAGAAATGACCACTCCAACAATTGAAAAAATTCAGAAGCAAGTTTCTGAAAACCCGATTCTGCTGTACATGAAAGGTTCGCCGAAACTGCCAAGCTGCGGTTTCTCCGCTCAGGCTGTTCAGGCGCTTTCAGCCTGTGGCGAGCGTTTCGCTTACGTGGATATCCTGCAGAACCCGGACATCCGTGCTGAGATGCCAAAATTTGCTAACTGGCCAACGTTCCCGCAACTGTGGGTTGACGGTGAACTGGTTGGCGGCTGCGACATCGTGGTTGAGATGTTCCAGCGCGGCGAACTGCAGCAGTTGATCAAAGAAACCGCTGAGAAATACAAATCTTCTGAAGAGAGTAATACGACAGAAGACTAACGGTTTTTCGGCCGGAAAGTAAAAAGAGCGACATGATGTCGCTCTTTTTTTGTCTTCAGTTCGGTGCAAAAGTTGTTATTGCTGATTTTCTTCCGATGCTGTTTCGTCTTCGACTTCTTCGTCTGAAAGCGCCAGAGGCCAGCCTCCTAAGCGTTTCCAGCGGTTGACCAGCTCGCAGAACAACTCGGCTGTGCGCTCGGTGTCATACAACGCAGAATGTGCCTGGCTGCTGTCAAAGACGATGCCCGCGCTGATACAGGCTTTTGCCAGCACCGTTTGCCCAAGCACCAGCCCGCTTAATGCGGCGGTATCAAACGTGGCAAAAGGGTGGAACGGATTACGTTTCAGTCCGGCACGTTCAGCCGCCGCCATCAGGAAGCTGTGATCAAAATTGGCGTTGTGCGCCACGATGATCGCGCGGTTACAGTTTTGCTCTTTCATCCCTTTACGGATGACTTTGAAAATCTCGTGCAGGGCTTCATATTCACTGACTGCACCGCGTAACGGATTGGTCGGATCGATACCGTTAAACGCCAGGGCTTCCGGCACCAGTATCGCGCCTTCAAAGGGCTCGACGTGGAAATGCACGGTCTCATCGCTTTGCAGCCAGCCGTCCTCATCCATCTTCAGGGTGATGGCTGCAATTTCCAGCAGCGCATCGGTTTTGGCATTAAATCCGGCGGTTTCTACGTCGATAACCACGGGATAAAAACCACGAAAACGGCCTCTCAGGGCGTTAATGTCACTATTCTCGGCCATTAGTTTCTTATCTTCATCGAATTCAGCACGCATTATGGCAAATTTTGCCGCCACTTGCAGGGTTGTGGCAAAAATGGGTCAATAAAAAAGGGCGCGATTGCGCCCCTGTCAGTGTTCGGGGAAGATTAATTCCCCAGCCCCTGACCTGCGTGTTTGGATTCGATCAGCTCGATTTTATAGCCGTCCGGATCTTCTACAAACGCGATAATGGTAGATCCGCCTTTGACCGGGCCGGCTTCACGGGTCACTTTCCCGCCTGCATTACGGATGTCATCACAGGTTTGCGCGACGTTATCAACGCCCAATGCGATATGACCGTAAGCCGTGCCGATGTCATAGCTGTCGACGCCCCAGTTATAGGTCAGTTCGATCACTGCACCTTCACTTTCTTCGGTATAACCGACGAAAGCCAGAGAGTATTTATATTCAGTGTTTTCGCTGGTACGCAGCAAACGCATACCTAAAACATCGGTATAGAAGCTGATAGCACGTTGCAGATCGCCAACGCGAAGCATGGTGTGGAGTAAACGCATAGGTTCCTCTTTATTTGCAGGATGAGAGTTAACGGGTCAAGCCTAACTGATAGCCGCCGTTTTGTCTGTATTACGGCGACGGCTTGTTGAATGACTGACCAAAAAAAACAGCAGAAGGAGGGCCTCTTCTGCTGCAAGAAGTGAATCACTCTTTTTAATTATTACAGTGTCGGATAATCGGTATAGCCTTGCGCACCGCCGCCGTAGAAAGTTTCCGGTTTGGGTTCGTTGAGAGGCGCATGAGATTTCAGGCGCTCAACCAGATCAGGGTTCGCGATATAGCTGCGGCCAAATGCCACGGCATCGATATAACCTTTTTCGATCAGTTCTTCGCCTTTTTCTGCGGTGTAAGCACCGGCCCCCACAATCACACCCTGATAATGCGCACGGATCACTGCCCGGAATTCTGTGGAGTAAGGTTTGCCGCCAGCCCAGTCCGGTTCGGAGATATGCAGGTAAGCGAGTTTGCGCTTGTTCAGTTCATCGAGCAGGTAGATAGCCGCCTGTTCCTGATCTTCGCCGTTATCCAGCCCGTTGAAGGGACCCATCGGCGAAATGCGGATGCCCACACGTTCAGCGCCAATAGCCCCGATGGCAGCATCAACCACTTCCAGCGTCAGACGGGTACGGTTTTCAATGCTGCCGCCGTATTCATCTTCACGCAGGTTGGACGCCGGAGACATAAACTGATGCAGCAGATAGCCGTGCGCGGCATGCAGTTCGATGTAATCGAAACCAGCTTCGGCGGAGCAGGCGGCAGCATGACGGAAATCATTCACGATCCCCGGAATTTCGCTGAGCGCTAAGGCGCGCGGTGTCGGGCAATCGACACGAATGGCGTGACCTTGCTCATCACGCAAGCTGGTCCGCGTGTTCGGGTTGACGGCCGAAGGCGCGACCGGTGTCTGGTTGTCAGGCTGAACGCTGTTATGCGAGATACGTCCGGTGTGCCACAGCTGAACCGCAATGCGCCCGTCTTTCTGATGTACGCCGTCCACGATTTTTTTCCATGCAGCGACTTGTTCCGGCGTATGCAGGCCAGGTGCGCCGGCATACCCTTTCGCCTGGAATGAAACCTGAGTGGCTTCAGTAATGATCAGGCCAGAACTGTGGCGCTGTGCGTAATATTCGCCCATGAGCGGTGTAGGGATGTCACCCGGTTCGATGCTGCGCAGACGGGTAAGCGGTGCCATAAAGACACGGTTAGACAACGTGTTTTTACCGACAACAATGGGGGTGAAAAGCTTGGTCATTTCAATAACTCCGACGTTAATGGACTGATCGGTAAGACGTTCATGGATAACTTTCACGTCAAACGACCCTTTCTTAATGCCACCTTTCTATCGCATCTGACCTGTTTGTGACTACGCGCACGGTGCTTTTTCACCAAACGCATCCTGATTTCAGGTTTGCATCCATACTTTAAGGGCAAAAAAGATTGAAAAAGAGCCGGCGGGTGCCGGCTGAGGTGAGGGCAAACCTCTGTTTTCTTGGTGAGGGCTTGCGAAACAGTAGGGCCATTTTCCGACAGGTGAAAACGGCTAAACGGACGGTAGCAGATCTGTGTTGCAGATATTTGAAGAATGAAACACAAGACGTAAATTACCTTGCGGGATAGCAGGAAAGCGTCTTGAATAAATGTTCACCATGATTTGCGGAGGGTGTGTGGCTCAGCAGCTCGAATTTTTTGACATCCCCAGTCCATGCCGTGGCATTTGTCAGGCTGATGAACGCGGTTATTGCCGTGGCTGCCTGCGCAGCCGCGAGGAGCGTTTCGGCTGGATAAAAATGACTGACACAGAAAAACGCCATGTGCTGCGGTTATGTCAGCAACGCCTGCTGCGCCAGCAACGTGCAGGAAAACAGCCGGACGAACCCTTGCCGCAGCAACCGGAGTTGTTCTGATTTCACCTGTCGTTTACCGCCATCGTGACGGCGGTCCGCTTCCTGACAATTCTTGCTCGTCGCATCAATACAGCACCACGGGCGTTGTGTATTCTGTGGGTCGAAAATCGAAAATATAAGGGATTCACAATGGAAGCACACACCCCGATTTCTCCGCAAGGGCCGGTATTTTCAACGCTGATTTGTGGTTACTGGCGGCTGATGGAATGGAACATGACGCCGCAACAGGTTCTGGCGTTCATGGAACAGCACATTGAAATGGGCATTACGACAGTCGATCATGCAGATATTTATGGCGGCTATCAGTGTGAAGCGGCATTTGGTGAGGCGTTGCGTCTTAACCCCTCTTTGCGCGAAAAAATGCAACTGGTCAGTAAATGCGGCATCGCCACCACGGCAGATCCCGACAACAAAATCGGTCATTACATTACGGATACGCAGTACATTGTGGATCGTGCGGAGCAATCACTGCGCAATCTGCGTACCGATTATCTGGATTTATTGCTGATCCACCGCCCGGATCCGCTGATGGATGCCGATGAAGTCGCTGAGGCGTTCACGCGGTTGCATAAAAGCGGCAAAGTAAAACATTTCGGTGTGTCCAACTTCACCCCGGCACAGTTCAGCTTGTTGCAATCGCGTCTGCCGTTTTCGCTGGTGACCAATCAGCTAGAAATTTCCCCCATTCATCAGCCCGCCATTCTTGACGGCACGTTGGATCTTTGCCAGCAACTGCGTATCAAACCGATGGCGTGGTCCTGTCTGGGGGGCGGTCGTCTGTTCAGCGATACAGAATTCCAGCCGCTGCGTGATGAACTTCAGACTGTGGCGAATGAAATTGGCGCAGACACTATTGAACAGGTGGTCTACGCCTGGGTCATGCGGCTGCCGTCTCAGCCGTTGCCGATTATCGGCTCGGGCAAAATCGGGCGCGTGCAGTCAGCGCTGAAGTCATTGTCTCTGGAAATGACCCGTCAGCAATGGTTCCGCATTCGTAAAGCCGCATTAGGATTTGATGTACCTTAATGTTTTCACGCGGGTTTTGTGGCGCTGACAGCGGGATCCGCCGGGCCATCTTCTGTTGAGATGGCCTGCTGCAATTGTGACAGCGAGCAGTATAAACGCCAGATCACGCCTGCCAGTTCACGCGCTGCAGGTTCCGGATGGTGAGCCAGTGAATTGCTCATCCGCATTAACTCAATCAACGTGGCGTCCAGATTTTCATGGCTGACGCCGCGCTCCGTCATTACCCCTTTCAGACAATGAATACACACGTCCCGCACCGCAGACAGCGGATCCGAGCGGGTTTCCCATTCGCGTAACTGCCAGACAATATGGCTGCAATTAAGCAGCACCACACCCCAGCGCAATAACCAGGTTCGTGAGAGGTGATCTTTACTTTGATTGAGCTGATTCATCCGGTGATAAATCAGGGATTCAAACTGGAAATGGCTCAGCGAGGGGTTACGGCTAAGCTGATCCATAAAATCACGACGCAGGGCGCGGATAATGCGACGGCTTTTGCGCTTATCAGAGCTGGGCCTTAACACCTGAAAGGCAATCCCGGCCAACATCACACCGGCAATTTTCGCTACGCCGTCATTCATAAAAGACTGATAGTCGTAATCCGGCGGATTCGTGACGGCTAAAAAAGATCCCATAAACACAATCATTTGCCCCCATAAACCGGCGTAACGTTTGTATTGTAGTTTCATCATCTGCATCGTCACTAACATCGGCAGGAAGAAAGCGCAGAACACCCAGAAATTGTCGATTTGGACCATCAGCCCGAATTTCAGCAGGAAACAACCGACAAACAGTAACCCCAATGATTTTATTAACAGCGTGATACTGCTGATCGGCGAGGCCGTGGAAGAATAAAGCACGCAACTGACAGCCGTCAGTGCCACCGCACCGGCACCTGAATCCCACTGCGTCGTCATCCAGAAGGCGCAACCGATCACAATACACAAAAATGTCCGCAGCCCGTTGTACGCGGCCTCAAGGGTATCGGTGTGCTGGGCAAGATGGCTGATTTTCGGTGGCTGGAGAGTGTCGGCTTTGGCTGCGTTGGCATTTTCCACCCGCTGCAACCAACGTTCACTGCGAAGATATAGCCAGCAAAAATCGCGTAAACGGTGCCAGAAAGCCTGATGGCGGAAATCAGACGTATCCTGTGGCTGAATATGCAGCAGAATTCTGGACAGCTTGAATTTATCCGTGTCCGGCTTACGCAGTTCATCAAGCAAAACGACCAGTACCTCTTGTAAGTTTTCCGGGGGATTGGGCCAGTTCAGCAGCATCCGGCGCAGGCTGGAAATGTAGCTGGTCATGCGTAATTGCTGATGCAGTAAATAATTAACGACATTATTTTGGCGACGCAGGCGGTAATGGCTCCAGAATGCCTGGATACGCAGAAGATTCATGGTCAGGATCTGGCCGATCAATCCTTCGTGCGACGTTCTGATCTGATCTGAAATTTCCGTACGCCACAACAATTGCGCATGTTCCAGCAACCGGGTATGCATTTTGCGCAGCGAGGTGAGCAGGGCATCACTGTCGGACGTACTGGGCAGCACCATCATCATAAAACCACCGCACAAAATACCGGTGATGACTTCGCCGACACGCGCCTGTGCGATATCAAAAATCTGTGTCGCATCGGTGACGTCTACGGTGGAGAACGCAATGATTGCCGCCGTGTAACCTGCCAGGGCAAACGCATAAGAGACGTTGTTCTGATAATGGTTGGAGACGTAGGTACAAATCCCCAGCCATGCGGCAATGGCAAAAGTGAAGAGCCAGGGCTCATTCAGACAATGTCCGGCAATAAACACCGCGCCCACGGCACCCAGCAGGCTGCCCATAATTCGCCCGATACTTTTACTGATAACGCCGCCGACGGTGGGGAAACTCACCACCGCTGCCGAGGTCAGGGCCCAGTAAGGCTCGTCCATCTGAAATTCAAAAGCGATATAAAGCGCCAGTATCATCGCGATGGAATTGCGCAGGGCGTAGCGCCATTGTCCCCAACTGGCCTTTCCCCACGGAGTATTTTTCCATTCGAGCCAGGAAAGATTCACTGCGCCACCTTAATTACGGATTGCGATTGTGCAGGTGGTTCCGGCAACCAGCACCACGTGTTCCGGCACATTCTCAAGCTGAATACGCACCGGCACGCGCTGGGCCAGACGTACCCACGGCACATTGGGTTTCACATTCATCAGCAAATCTTCCGGGGCATCGAGGCTCTGGTCATAAATAGCCCGGCCAATACTTTCGACCCGACCCTGCAACGGAATATTGCCGTTAAATAGTGTGATATCCGCCATGTTGCCTTCGCGAATATTTTTGAGTTTGGTTTCTTCGAAATATCCCAGAATGTAGAAAGAATGAATATCCACCAGCCCGACCAGCGGTGTCCCGGACGTGGCATAGTTTCCACGGCGAGTTTGCAGATTGGTGATATAACCATCAGTCGGCGCAACAATTGTGGTTTTACTTAGATTCCATTTGGCCTGTTCTAATGATGCCTGTGCCGCCTGATAGGCCGCCTGCATAGCTTTGGCGCTGATATTGGATTCATCGAGGGATTCGGCGGAAATAACATTGGTACCCAGCCCTCTGCGGCGCCGGGCTTCGTGACTGGCTTTGGCTAAATCAGCCGCGGCTTTCGCTACCGCAGCTTCGGCATTATCAACAGCGATTTTAAAAGGCACCGGATCCAGACTGAAAAGCGGGTCTCCGCTTTTAACAAACTGGTTATCATGGATATTTATTTCAATAATGCGCCCCGAAACTTCCGGCGTGATATTGACAATCTCGGCGCGCACTTTGCCGTCCCGGGTCCAGGGCGATTGCATATAATAATTCCACATCCACCAGCCTGCACAAATTGCGACCGCGAAAACCAGCACGGTAGAGAAATATTTGAGTGTCTTAAATTTCATTTCAGAGGTTCACCATAAGCATCAGTGCGGCACAAATAGAGATCACAAAAAGAGATAAATCCATCAGGGTGGGATGCCAGACTTCACCGGAATAAATCCAATCACGCAGCACGCGATGTATCAAAAGCCAGAATACGAATCCCAGTAAAAATGCTTTGAACATCGGGGGGAAATAAAGTGAGGCACCCAGGACCAGATCCGGTAGCGGGAAGCCTGAGTGAAACATTTGCGCATTCACAATATTAATCTCTGCCAGTGATTGTGTTATAAACAAGCTTAACTTTGGAAGCAGAGACTCTGCTTCCGGATGCAATCGTACCTACTATTATATATAGAATTGTAATTTCTCGATTAATGTTCCTAAAACTAAGCTAAACTCTGGGGAGTTATCTTAGCATGCTAATTATAAGGAGGGGATAATTGGAATCGAATCTGGGGTCAGATCTAGCACGATTAGTTCGTGCCTGGCGTGCGTTGATTGACGATCGGTTAAAACCGTTGGAACTCACGCAAACACATTGGGTAACACTTCATAATATCAATATGTTACCTCCGGAGCAGTCTCAGATTCAGCTGGCGAAAGCCATCGGGATTGAGCAACCGTCTCTGGTTCGTACGCTTGATCAACTGGAAGAAAAGAAGCTGATCACCCGTCAGACTTGTGCGAGCGATCGCCGTGCTAAGCGCATCAAGTTGACTGAAGAAGCCGCACCGATCATTAATGAAATGGAATCAGTTATTGATTGCACGCGTAAAGAGATTTTGTCCGGCATGTCTTCTTCTGAAATCGAACAACTGGGCGGGATGTTGTCCCGGCTGGAAAAAAATATTGCTTCCCTGCAAAGCAAATCATAAGAATCGACTTTTATTACGTCACACAGCGTTGCTTTTTGATCGGACAGAAAAGAATTACCCATAAAAAAACCGAAGCCACTGGCTTCGGTTTTTTGCGTTGAGATCGGGAAAATCAGGCGCCAGGGGACACAGTAATTGTGCTACCGCTGCTGGCCATGCTCACACGCTGGCCGACGCTGAATTTGGTTGCTCCGACTTTCTGAACCACCTGAATGGTTGTACCGTCATCACGACGAATTTGCAGTTCTACGCCGTTTGAACGGTTAAGCGAACTTTGCACACCCTGACCTGCAACGCCACCTGCGACTGCACCTGCAGCGGTTGCCAGACTACGTCCGGTACCCCCACCGACGGTATTCCCCAGGAAACCACCCAATACCGCACCACCAAGTGCGCCGACGATGTTTGCATCATCTCCGCCCTGGATTTGTACTGCACGGGTAGACACGATGGTGCCGTAGGTCACTTGCTGAATTTGCTTCGCCTGGGATGCGGAGTAAACATCGCCAGACAGAGAGTTATCGCTGACGCAGCCAGCAAGGGAAACACCGGCAAGGGCGACGACGAGTAAACGCTTAATCATAAATAGCTCCTTTATTATGCTGCTGCATACGTTTGAGAGTAGCGGCACCAACAGAGAAAAAACAGTGCACAAGTTCAACATCAGTGTCGAAGGTGTCATATAACATACTTGTTTCACTTCCACCTAGTATACAGAAGGCGTGCTCAACTAATAATAAACGCAGGTTTACGTTTTAGACAGCAAAGTGCGCAATCAAAAATACGGGTATCCGATGTTGTTATTGGTGGTTTTTACAACACGGCTATTTTCAGGAATAAAAAACGTAACAAGAAAAACACGAAGTCATCACACCATGTAATAAAAAATCAGTAACTCATGGCGTTGCCCTTCAAATACCGATTACTCTGTGGTGATTACTTTTTCTGACGAGTTTCCTGGAGAGTTAAGGATGTTATCTATGAAGTCAGGTCGCTATATCGGTGTGATGTCCGGCACCAGTCTCGACGGTGTTGATGTCGTACTGGCCGCCATTGATGAGCACATGGTCGCGCAGCAAGCCAGCTATTCACATCCTATTCCTCTGGCTTTGAAAAATGCGATCCTCGGGATGTGTCAGGGCCAACAGGTGACGCTTGAACAGGTCGGGACGCTTGATACTCAGCTGGGTATTTTGTTCGGTGAGGCCGTATTAGGTTTGTTGAAAAATGCCAATATCTCCCCTGACGAAGTGACCGCCATTGGCTGCCACGGGCAAACTGTCTGGCACCAGCCGAAAGGTGACACGACATTTTCTATGCAGCTGGGTGATAACAACCGCATTGCGGCCATGACCGGCATTACCACCGTGGGCGATTTCCGTCGCCGGGATATGGCCTGGGGCGGGCAGGGCGCGCCGCTGGTGCCTGCTTTCCATCAGGCATTGCTGGCTGATCCGGCCGAGCGCCGTATGATCCTCAATATTGGCGGCATCGCGAATCTTTCAATGCTGCTGCCGGGCCAGCCGGTGCGTGGTTACGATACCGGTCCGGGAAATATGTTGATGGATGCGTGGGTCTGGCGTCATCTGGCACAGCCATATGATAAAGGGGCTGAATGGGCAAATCAGGGGCGGGTGAACTTACGTTTGCTCCAGCAGATGCTGTCTGATCCTTACTTTGCCGAACCGGCACCGAAAAGTACCGGGCGTGAATATTTCAATATGGCGTGGCTGGAAAAGCAACTGGCGCGTGCTCCTGAAATCTCCCCGCCGGATGTGCAGGCGACGCTGGCTGAACTGACCGCAGTAAGCATCGCCGAGCAAGTGCAACTGGCTGGCGGATGCGACCGGCTGATGGTGTGTGGCGGCGGGGCGCGCAATCCGTTACTGATGGCGCGACTCTCAGCCATGTTGCCGGGCACGGAAGTTTGCACCACGGATGCCTGCGGTATCAGCGGTGATGACATGGAAGCACTGGCGTTTGCCTGGCTGGCATTCCGCACGTTATCCGGTCAGCCGGGCAATTTGCCGTCGGTTACCGGTGCAAGTCGTGAAACTCTGCTCGGCGCAATTTATCCGGTTGTTTCAACCCGTTCCTGATGCGTTCTCGGTTTTATCTCAATGTGCTGCGCCTGCGGGCGTGGTACATAAAAGAGATAATTGAAGACCATCAGGGAGCACCGAATGAAAAAGGCGATTATCGCTACGTTAGCAGGATTCACACTGGCAGGATGCAGCCAGTTCAGCCACCAGACCGAAAGTCCGACAGAAGAATTACACTACCAGTGCGGGACCTTACCGCTGACGATCACGCTGGATAAACCGGCGCAGCAGGTCAGTATGGTTCTCGATGGTGAACAGCTGAAACTGAAACAGATTGAGTCCGCTTCTGGCACCCAATACAGCGATGGCCATTACACGTTCTGGTCTAAAGGTAATCAGGCCTTTGTGCAGCGTGGTGAGAACGTCATTATCGACGACTGCGTCCAAAAATAACCCCTTTCATACTTCGAGTTGCAGATGCGCTGGCTGCGTTTACTCCGCGCCGCGTCAGGAACATTGAGATCCTGACGCGGCGGGTGCACAATGCGCTTACCTTCCTTAGATACGCAACTTAATCCATATGTCTGATAACAAAGAGTTTGATATTGCGGACTCGCGCCGCGAATACACCCGTGGCGGGCTGCGTCGTGCTGATTTAACCCCTGAGCCGCTGCCTTTGTTTGAACACTGGCTGAAACAGGCCTGTGACGCCCGTCTGGCTGACCCGACGGCGATGGTGGTGGCGACGGTTGATGAGCGCGGACAGCCTTTCCAGCGCATTGTGCTGCTTAAGCACTACGACGAAAAGGGGCTGGTGTTTTACACCAATCTGGGGAGTCGCAAGGCGCAGCAACTGGCAAACAACTCACGCATCAGCCTGTTGTTTCCGTGGCACATGCTGGACCGGCAGGTGATTGTGCTCGGTCAGGCAGAACGTCTCTCTACGCTGGAAGTCATGAAATACTTCACCAGCCGCCCGAAAGATAGCCAGATCGGCGCATGGGTTTCGCAGCAGTCCAGCCGAATTTCGGCACGCGGCGTGCTCGAAAGCAAATTCCTCGAACTGAAACAGAAATTCAGCAATGGCGAAGTGCCGCTGCCAAGTTTCTGGGGCGGTTTCCGCGTCAAAGTGGATTCGATGGAATTCTGGCAGGGGGGCGAACATCGCCTGCACGATCGTTTCATCTATCAGCGTGACGAAGCAGAAACCGAAACTGGCTGGAAAATAGACCGCCTCGCACCTTAACCACGAAAAAAGACGCGATTTCCTAGCGCTCTGACGACGGGCGCTTTATTCTATGTCGTTCCCCGTAAAGGTGAGAGAAAAGGCACATGCGCGGCATGATGTCAGACATGAATCTGCACACATTCAGTACATATTTCTGAGTACAAACAAACGGAGTCTTTGATGGCGAGCAGCAACCTGATTAAACAATTGCAAGAGCGGGGCCTCATTGCCCAGGTGACGGATGAAGAAGCGTTAGCAGAGCGACTGGCGCAAGGGCCAATTGCACTCTATTGCGGTTTCGATCCTACCGCAGACAGCTTGCATTTGGGACATCTGGTGCCTTTGCTTTGCCTGAAACGCTTCCAGCTCAACGGGCACAAGCCTGTGGCGCTGGTGGGCGGCGCGACCGGTCTTATCGGCGATCCGAGCTTTAAAGCCACCGAGCGTAAGCTGAACACCAATGAAACCGTGAACGAATGGGTAGAAAAAATCCGCCAGCAGGTTTCGCCGTTCCTGGATTTCAGCTGTGGTGAAAACAGCGCCATCACCGCCAATAACTATGACTGGTTTGGCGGCATGAACGTGCTGACCTTCCTGCGTGATATCGGTAAACACTTCTCTGTTAACCAGATGATCAACAAAGAAGCGGTGAAACAGCGTCTGAACCGCGACGACAGCGGCATCTCCTTCACGGAGTTCTCTTACAATCTGTTGCAGGGTTACGATTTTGCTTCCCTGTACAATCTGCACAAAGTCGAGCTGCAAATCGGCGGTTCCGATCAGTGGGGTAACATCACCTCCGGTATCGACCTGACCCGTCGTCTGCACCAGAAACAAGTGTTCGGCCTGACCGTTCCGCTGATCACTAAATCTGACGGCACGAAATTCGGTAAAACCGAAGGTGGCGCAGTGTGGCTGGATCCGAAGAAAACCAGCCCGTACAAATTCTACCAGTTCTGGATCAACACCGCGGATGCCGATGTTTACCGCTTCCTGAAGTTCTTCACCTTCATGAGCATTGAAGACATCAATGCGCTGGAAGAAGAAGACAAAACCAGCGGCAAAGCGCCTCGCGCGCAGTACGTTCTGGCGGAAGAAGTGACCGGTATGGTCCACGGCGCAGAAGGACTGGCCGCGGCAAAACGCATCACCCAGAGCCTGTTCTCCGGTTCCCTGAGCGAAATGACCGAAGTCGATTTTGGTCAGCTGGCGCAGGACGGCCTGGAACTGTTTGAAGTACCGCGTGACACCGACCTGCAACAGGCGCTGGTGATTGCCGGTATGGCACCGTCTAAAGGTCAGGCGCGCACGATGATCTCGTCCAACGCGGTGTCAGTGAACGGCGAGAAACAGACCGATACCGAATACAGCTTCACCGACAGCGATCGTCTGTTTGGTCGTTACACCTTGCTGCGTCGCGGTAAAAAGAACTACACCTTATTGCTCTGGGCATAAATTTTCGTCCGGCCGGGCGGGAGGCTGAAAAGTCTCCCGTTCTTGTTCCCTGATCACAGCTATTCCGCCATCTCCCCCGATGACGTTGCAATCGGAAATCCTCATGAAAAGCATTCTTTCTATCCAGTCACATACCGTTTTTGGGCACGCGGGTAACAGCGCGGCAGAATTCCCTATGCGTCGTATGGGCGCAAACGTTTGGCCGCTGAATACCGTTCAGTTTTCCAATCATACCCAGTACGGACACTGGACCGGCTGCGTGATGCCCGCCGCACATCTGACAGAAATCGCGCAGGGAATTGCGGAAATTGACCGTCTGAAGGATTGCGACGCGGTACTGAGCGGTTATATCGGTTCGCCGGAGCAAGGGCAGAGCATTCTGGAGATTGTCCGTCTGGTGAAAGCCGCCAATCCTGATGCCTGGTATTTTTGTGATCCGGTCATGGGACATCCTGAAAAAGGCTGTATCGTGGCGCCGGGCGTTGCTGAGTTCCATTGCAACCAGGCGCTGGTTAACTGTGACATTATCGCGCCGAATCTGCTGGAGCTTGAACTGCTGAGCGGTCACGCCGTGGCAAGCGTTGAAGAAGCCGTCGTCACTGCGCGGGAGCTGATCAGCAAAGGCCCGAAAATTGTGCTGGTGAAGCACCTGAGCCGCGCTGGTTATCACAGTGACCGTTTTGAAATGCTGTTGGTTACTGCGAGTGAAGCGTGGCACATCGACCGTCCGCTGGTTGATTTCGGTGTCCGTCAGCCGGTTGGCGTGGGTGACCTGACCAGCGGTTTATTGCTGGTGAATTTGCTCAAGGGTGAAGCACTGGATAAAGCGCTTGAGCACGTGACCGCTGCAGTTTATGAAGTCATGCTGGCGACGCATGCGATGGGTGAATACGAGCTGCAAATCGTGGCAGCGCAGGACAAAATGGTCAAACCTGAGCATCATTTCCCGGCGGTAAAACTGTAATCACTGCCTGAATACCTCTTTTCCTGAATAAAAAAACGCCCCGCGCTGTAGCTGCCGGGGCGTTTTTGTTGGCGATCACACCACGAAAGCGGTTATTTCAGACCTTCAGCCGACAGAGCCGCATCAACAGCCGGGCGTGCGGCAACGCGGTCAAGGTAGGCGTTCAGTTCCGTCAGTGCGCTCAGATCAAATTTCAGTGCCTTCGCCCAACCCATCACGGTAAACAGGTAAGCATCTGCCACGCTGAAACGCGTACCCAGCAGGAAATGATTGTCTTTGAGGGCGGTATTCACGTAAGCAAATTTTTTGCTCAGTGCTTCGCGGGTTAATGTCTTGAACTCTTCGGGGGCTTTCGGATTAAACAATGGCGAGAAACCTTTATGCAGCTCAGTTGCAATGTAGTTCAGCCATTCCAGCGCGTGATAACGGGCCAGCGTGCCTTGTTCCGGCATCAGCTGACGGTCTGGTTTCTGGTCTGCCAGATACTGCACGATAGCCACGCCTTCGGTCAGAATACTGCCATCATTGAGTAACAGCGTGGGGATCTGCCCCTTGGGGTTCACTGCGAGGAAGTCATCACCGGTTTCTGTTTTCTTGGTCGCCAGATCAACCTTCTCAATGCTGAAGTCCAGACCCGCTTCACGCAGGATGATATGAGGGGAAAGGGAACAGGCTCCGGGTTTATAATACAGTTTCATAAACACTCCATTGGATGAGCAACCCGCCGGACCCCGCGAGACATTACCGTTTCACAGGGTGGCGATAGGGCTATATAAAAACTGCTTCTATCCTAGAACTGGCGGGAGCAAAAGTCAGTGTTTTAATTGTGACAGTGCGTCCGGTTACTCATATTCTGATCAAACATACGCTCTCAGCGCGAGTGCTGGTTCAGGAGGCCACGCACAGCCAGTTCAACGTTTTCAGGCGCGGGCAGCATAGGAGAACGCAGCTCGTTATCCATCAACCCGTCCAGCGATAACGCAAACTTAATGGCCGCCGGGTTCGGGGCAGAAAACATCAGACGAATCATTGGCAGTAAGCCAAAGAAGGTTTTACGTGCGGCAACGATATCCTGCTCTTTGAACTGTTTAATCAGTTGAACAAACTCTTCCGTGAAAATATGCGACGAGGCAGCAATCGCCCCTTTACCGCCCAGGCTCAGGGTTGAAAATATCTGCACGTCTTCGCCACACAGTACGTCGAGGTCGCCGTCAGCAATCAGTGAAAGCGTCAGGTCTATGCTGCCTCCGCAATCTTTTACGGCGGTAATGCGCGGATGTTTTGCCAGCTGACGGAATGTGTCCAGCTCCATCTGTACGCCAGTACGATAAGGAATATTGTAAAGCACCACCGGCACTGTGGCGTGATCTGCAATTTCCGTAAACCAGGCGACCAGTGCGGCCTGAGAAGGGCGGATGTAGTAAGGCGCGGGGATCAGCAAACCAGCAACAGGACGGTGTAAAATCGCATCCTGCATTTCACGGATAACTGGCATATGCGTGCCTGACAGCCCCATGATCACCTGATGACCCGGTACCACTTCCAGCACAGCATCCAGAACCTGCAGTTGTTCTTCTTTGGTGAGCATCGGGGCTTCACCGGTCGTACCACAGACGACGACGCCGTCAATGCCCCGTTTGAGCAGCCGGGTGCACAATGATTTCAGTGCAGTAAAGTCGATCTCACCCTGATGAAAAGGCGTGACCAGCGGGACCCAGATACCTGAAAACGATGACATGATGTAGTTCCTTAAACGGCGTGATTTATCAGCCTCGGATCATGTCAGTAAAACAGGGACGAGCGCCAATTGAATGAATTAATAAGGTGTTTTGAGTTATCTATGGTGCTTATAAATAGATGGTTTACGTACTGGATAACATGTCCATTTCATTGCTCAGTAACGTGTTTAACACTTCTACCGGTACGGGGCGCGAGAACAGATAGCCCTGGAGGTGCGAGCAACCTGCTGATACTAAGAAAGTTTTTTGCAACTGATTTTCAACGCCTTCTGCAATGACGTTGAGATGCATTTTATTGCCAAGCTGAGACACTGCAGAAACAATCGCGGCGGTATCATTCACTTCTGTGATGTACTGCACAAACGAACGGTCAATTTTCACGCTGTCTACCGAGATATCTTTTAGCAAACTGAGGCTGGAATAACCGGTACCAAAATCGTCGAGCGAAATTTTAACCCCGACCTGACGTAATTTAGCGAGATGGCTGAGGCTGATCCCGTTGGCGTTCATCACTGAGGTTTCGGTCAGTTCAAGTTCGAGCCGTGAAGGCGGGAAATCTTCCTCTGCCAGAACCGCCAGAATACGCGGTCCGAAATCCGGTTCACCGAGTTGAACCGCAGAAACGTTGATCGCCAGATTGAGCCGTTCAAAATTCCTGATATCCCGACACGCCTGCCGCAGAACAATTTCACCGAGCTGAATAACCAGTCCGGTCTCTTCGGCCAGGGCGATAAATTGTACCGGCGAGACTTGTCCGAGCACGCCGTGGTTCCAGCGTGCCAGCGCTTCAACGCAAACGACTTTCTCATCGTGGCTGCGTAAAATAGGCTGATAAACACAGGTCAGATCACCTTCTTTGGCCAGTGATTCCGCCAGCGCTTTCACCATAATGCGTTTACTGACGCTGCTGGCATCGAGCAATTCAGAATAAAACGAGAACATATTTTTGCCGCGCTGCTTGGCTTCCAGCAGCGCCGTATTCCCGCGGCGCATGATCTCGCCGGCGGTAATATTCTCTGCACCAAACATCACGATGCCGAATGAAATCGTAATCATCGGATTAGCCCGCGTCAGCGTAAACGGCTGGCGCATCATCACCAGTATTTCCAGCGCCAGATTATTGGCCATTTCACTGGTCGGATTATTGCGCAGGATAATCGAGAATTCATCGCCGCCGATGCGCGAAACTGTTCCGCTGTTGCCGACTTCATTACGCAGACGCTGGCCGAATTCGCAGAGAATGGCATCGCCCGCCTGATAGCCGTATGTGTCGTTGATGTAATTGAAATCGTTGAGATTCAACAAGAAGAGGGCGCAGGGGTCAGGGCGATACATGCGCCGGGCGGCAATCTGGCTAAGTTCTTCACTCAATGCCGTCCGGTTCGGCAAGCCGGTTAATACGTCATGACGGGCAAGGTAGCGGATCTGCGCTTCTGAACTGCGCAAAAGCGAAATATCCATAATAGAGGTCAGAATGAAATGCCGTGTCTCCAGCGTGACGCGGGATTTACGTACCAGCACATTGCGCCGCTTACCTGACGGGTCAACCAGCGTTTCTTCGTTGACCGTTTTCTCTCCGGTTTCCAGAACTTCAATATCGCGCTCACGCTGCCGGGCAGATTGTTCAGGATCTGTGAAAAAAGAAACATCCTGACCAATCAATTCTTCCCGTGGACGTCCATAAAATTCGCTGGCTTTCTGATTAAGGAATACCAGTTTACGCTCATTATCTTTAAGGACTGTCGCTTCGGGAAGAGCATCAAGAACTGCCTGGCATATCGCAATATCTGTAAGCATGAGTTAAATACCCCGAGCAGAAAATGAGTGTGATGTGGCACAGTTTGTTAGCCAGTAAACTCATCAGATTGTTTTTGCAATTATTACTCACAATCGGATGAGAATATTACCGTTGTTTTTAAATTTTAAAATTCAATCGGTTATCACGCCCTAAGTAAGGTATTCGATATATTATTCGGGTGAATAACGATCAACTCAGTTCAATGCGGTTTTTACCGGCGAATTTTGCCCGATACAAAGCATGATCTGCCTGGATTAATAAGGGCGAGACCGAATCCTGATTGGGCATCACGGAATGCCATACCGATATCGTTCGTCATCGGAATATTATTCTGCAAATTCAGAGCTAACCGAAGCAGGAGATAACCTGCCGTCAGATACTGTCCTGGGGAAATTAGCTTAACAGGACTGTGATAACAAATCGGTGAAAGAGTGTGGCGGGTATGCGAACCGTTATTGTGACTGATGATCCGTGCAGGACAGAAACACTTTTATCATATTTAGGAATTTCTTTATAAACGCTAAGGCGACGGAAGAAGAACAGCCTGAAATGAAGTATCAGGGATGCTTTTTAGTTCCAAATTTTTCATCCCATTCGCGGCGGTAACGGCGGGATTGTTTACGGCCTTTCAGCCAGAGGTAGGTGCACACTGCACAAACACCCGCTGAGAAAACGATATTGCGCATATCCTGATCATAAAAAATGACCAGTACACAGTCGAGAGCAGCCACAATCGCGAACCACTTATGCATGTGCGACTGCCTGCGGGTTTCGGCATTCATTCTTTTAAGCTGACGTCCCTCTTCCAGAACCTTTCTTTTTACCATCGCACGCTCCTGGGATGAGTGGAGTCAATCATTTGACGTAGATTTTTTTGAAGGAGAGTAAACCGAAAAAAGCGGGTTATTATTCGCGATATTAACTGATCCTGAAATTATTATCGCGAACAACCTGCCAGCGCTATTCGTTGAATAGCGCGATTTACTGACTGATTTTACAGTCTTTTAAACGTTATAGGCTGACTAAAAAATAGTTTTTTATGATGAAAAAGTATTACCAATTACTGCTGAGGATTGATTTATCAGGCCGTGGTGGATTATCTTTTTAGGAATTATCTTAATTCTCGGTGAGTAAATGAGCGATTCATCATCACGAAAGATCGTTGATAGTGCGAACATTTATCAGGATTTCGACACCCGTTTTTACGAATGGGAAGACGGAATGTCCAGCGCAGGTTTTAAACTTGAACTGCCGGATCGCAACAGGGAAGAATTTGACTGGAGCGTCACCGGCTACAACTTCGGCCGCGTGATTGGCGGTGTGCTGACCGTCAGTGAGCACGATATCAATCGCCAGTACGGCAACCTGTTTTCGATGCCCGATCATATCGTCATTTTCATTGTGATTATCGGGGGGATGGACTGCCAGTGTTTCGGCGAGCGGTTCATGCTGAGCCAGGGGGATATCCTGATCCAGGATATGTCGCAGCCGATTAAAATCCATGTGTATCCGGGTGAGCAGAAACCGCGTCTCGGTTCTTATCAGTACATTATTATGCCCAAGCACAGCCTGCATTTTAATGTCGATATTGCCTCGTTACACGGAAAGCGTATTCCGGCAGCCTCACCGGTGAACATCATTCTGCGCAATCATTTTGCGACGATGGTGCAGGTGTTTGATCAGATGACCGAACAGGAAGTACTGAGCACTGGCGAGGGGGCGGCGTCGGTATTCCTGCAAACACTGCATCTGGTGGCGGGGAAGAAGGTGGAACATCCGTTTGAGCAAAGTGCACGTCTTGAGCGCATTTGCCTGTATATCGAAAAGCATCTCGGCAGGCCGATCAGTATTGATATTCTGTGCAAAGATTTTGCTATTTCGCGCTCAGGGTTGTATCGCCTGTTTGAACCGCTTGGCGGCATCGCGCAATTCATTCGCAGCCGGCGCTTACTGCTGGCGAAGCGCCTCCTGCGAACCTCTTCGATGTCGGATCAAAGTCTGGCCGCCATTGCGAGACAGTGTGGCCTGGAACCCAGCGCTTTACGTCGCTATTTCCATGAATTCTATGGCACCACGCCTTCTGAGATGCGGGAGAAATTCCGCCGTGATGCTGAGCAATCGGGGCAGGCGGATGCCACTCATGTGAATTGGGTGACTTCGCTTTAATGCATTGATTGCCCCATTTTTGTACGAAAAGTGTTAACCATTCACGCATTTCCTGATCTGTCATTATTCTGATTTTGCCTCTGCGAGGCGGAATCAGAGCCGTTTTCCCGGCCAAACACAGTAGACTTGGTGAAATAGTCATCAGTAATCATTGAGAGCGCATTATGTTAGTCCCTCAACCGGCAGTTGATGAACAGGCTCGTCTTGCCATACTGGCTTCTCTGGGGATCCTGGATTCCCCCGGAATTGAGGAGATCGACCGTATTACCCGGATGGTCGCCCGGCAGTTTCAGGCTAAGGCTGTCGTTGTTTCATTGATTGACGCGGACCGCCAGTGGTTCCTTTCTCACACCGGCATTGATATTCATCAGTCTTGCCGTGATACCTCCTTTTGCGGTCATACTATTCTCGAGCCCGGTCCGCTGATTGTCAGGGATGCCCGGCTCGATTTGCGCTTCCACGATAATCCGCTGGTGACCGGCGCGCCTCACATCGTGTTTTATGCCGGCTGTGCCTTGCATTCAAAAGAGGGTGTGGCGCTGGGCGCGTTATGCCTGATTGATGATCGCCCGAGGGACTGGTGTGAGGAGGAACAGCAGACTTTGCTGGATATGACGGCGCTGGTACAAAGTTATATTTTTCACCTTGAAAACCGGCAGTACACGGCGCGGGTAGAAGATAATCTGGCGAAAACGGAGGCTTTATTTGAACAGACATTTGCTCACGCTGCCGTCGGCTTCTCCTTAGTCGGACTCGACTGGCGCTGGCTGCGCATCAATCCGCAGGTGTGCAATATGCTGGGTTATGCCGAATATCAGCTGCGCGCCTGTTTGCTGCATGACGTGACCCATTCCGATGATCTTTATGCCGAAAACGTGCTGATTCCCCGTTTGCTCTCCGGTGAGATAAACAGTTTCTGCATAGAGAAACTTTTACAGCGGGCGAACGGCAGCACGCTGTGGGTGACTCTGACGGCCTCACTCGTGCGTAATGTGGCTGGTGAAGCCCATCACTACATTGTTGTCATCAGCGATATTACTGAGCGTAAACATATCGAACAGGCATTGTATTCACTGCAGGGGGATCTGGAACGCCGTGTGGCCGACCGGACTTATGAGTTGCAGGTGGCGATGGATCAGCTTCATCAGGAAATCGCCCAGCGTCTGACCCGGGAACGGGAACTGACGGAAAGCAAAAACCGCCTCAGAGCCATCACCGATAACATTCCCGCGCTGATTTGCCATGTTGATGCGAATGAACAATACACTTTTGTGAATCATTTTCACGCCAACTGGTATGGCGTCGAAGAAACACAGGTCAGCGGGAAGCAGGTCAGGGATGTGGTAGGAGATGACAGCTATCAGAAAATTAAGCCCTATATCCGCCAGGCTTTGCAGGGAATGACAGTAAGTTACGAAATCGAATTGTCGGATCACTCCCATCATGCCAAGGGCGGTGTTTTGCATACCACGCTTATCCCCTGCGACGATATTCGCAATGGTTATTACGGCCTTTCAACCGATATCAGTGAAATTAAAGCGTTACAGGCTCAGCTGGAATTTGAGGCAAATCATGACGCACTGACCGGATTACCAAACCGGCGCGCGTTCCAGCAGTCACTGATTCATGCCGCCGGAAAACAAGAAAAAGCAGATAGAGATATCGCATTGCTCTTTTTGGATATTGATAATTTTAAAGCGTACAACGACACCTACGGGCACGAATTCGGCGATTTAATCCTGAAGTTTTTTGGATATACCTTACGTGAAAATCTGCGTTCACAAGATATTGTGGCGCGTCTGGCGGGAGATGAGTTTACCGTTTTGTTGAGCGGGCTGATGAATACTGAGAGTGACGTCAGCCGTATTTGCATCAGCCTGATGAGTGCTCTGCATTCCATCGAGTGTATCGCAGGTGTCCCGGTGGCGCTGTCTGCCAGCATCGGCGTGGCGATTGGTCGCGCGCGCCAGTCATTGCTGCCGGATGCGCTGCTGGCGCGGGCTGATGCCGCGATGTACCGCGCGAAACAAAGTGGAAAAGGCCGGTATTATTTAGGATGAAAAATTTAGGATAAAAAACCGATACAGGCCGGACACCGAGTAAATGAAACATTCCTGAGGCGATAAACGCTGTTCGCTGACGGCAGGCGTTTCTTACGTTTTGATGATTATCTTGCTGCTTTTTTCGTTATAACACACGGCATTGTCCGGGATGTTCTTATTGATGAACGACATCGCACCAATGGTGACATTGTGGCCGATAGTAATGTCATTGCCGATAATGCAGCAATTGGCACCAATATCCACATTATCGCCAATGATTATACGTCTTTTCCCCTCATCCACTTTAATGCCGATGGTGGTGTTTTGCCGGATCCGGACATTCTTCCCAATCATGCAATGAGGATTTATGACGATACCGGTGAGATGAGGAAGCCTGATGCCTTCTCCGATCTGCGTTCCCAGCATGATCTCGATGCCATACTTTCTTATTAACGAGTAGTTAATCTTACGGGCGCGGGCTTTGCAGAAATGGCTGTCCGTCGCGTATAAGTAGCTTGCGATACGCCACCAGAAAATGTACCGGTGCTGGGGTTGTTTTATGCATCTGATGATTATCCGTCGCCAGGAGAAATCCTTTTTGTTCTTAAGAATATCAGCGGATAAATAGCGGGTTAATTGCTTATATTGACTGTGATTTTCGTGCATCAGGATGGTTCCGTTTTCGTAAGTCTCGCTTACGCAATCCTAACACAATGAATACTTATCCCAAATTCCAGCCATAAAAAAACGCCTCCCGGAGGAGGCGTTCGTCAGCCCTCATCAGACGCTTGCTCGTTTACTGAGCAGAAGCCAGTTCAGGTTGTTTCTCATCAGTTTCACGATCCAGCGTCATGCGGTGCAGTTTAGATGCAGTGACCAGCATCAGCACAGCAATCACAGCGGTTGCAATACCAATCTGCAGGAACACGTGGCTATAAATTGCCAGTGAAGCATGCGCGTCATCAATGTCAGCAGGCACGGCAGTCAGATTGGCCACGTAACCCGCGATAATTGCAGCGGCTGCGGTGGTCAGGAACCAGGCACCCATGATGAAGCCCATCAGACGCTGCGGAACCAGTTGAGCAACCATCGCCAGACCCAGACCGGAAATCATCAGTTCGCCGATACTCTGCAGCGCGTAGCTCAGTACCAGCCAGTTTACTGACACAATGCCTTGCTCATTCGCCAGGCTCGCACCCCACGGCAGCACCAGGAACGCACCGGAACACAGCACCATACCCATCGCAAACTTGTGCGGCATTGGCATACGGTCACCGACCTTGGTGTAGACCGCCGCCAGAACCGGGCTGGCAACCATGATCCAGAATGGATTCAGCGCCTGGAACTGCTCAGGCTGGAAGCTGATACCCAGCAAATCGTGGCCTACGTTGTGGATAGCGAAGAAGTTCAGCGACGTTGGCATCTGGCTGTACAGCACGAAGAACACCACCGCTTCCATCATCAGCAGGAACGCCACAATCATCTTCCGGCGGGCGATGCCTTTCATTGAGAACGTTTCTTTCGCAAACACAATAATGATACCGACGGAAACCACACCCAGAACCATACGTGCGATGGTTTGGTTATGCAGTAACCAGCTTGACAGGAACACCAGCGCGACAACACCGACCAGCACCATCAGCAGTTTTTTGAACTGCAGCGGCGCGAAGTCTGGTTTTGACCCCTGACGTTTGACCCATTTGCGGCAGAACAGGAAGTTCACGATGGTGATCAGCATACCCACAACGCTCAGGGAGAACGCGACACTCCAGCCGTACTTCGCGGCCAGCCATGGTGTTGCCAGCATGGAGAAGAACGAACCGATGTTCACCGACATGTAATACATGGTGAATGCGCCATCGAGACGCGGGTCATCTTTTTCGTAGCAGGTAGAAAGCAGTGAGGATGGATTTGCTTTAAACAAGCCGCTACCGACGGCGATAGTCGCCATACCCAGATAAACCCAGAAAATTTCATGGCCGGAATAGGCAACGAATGAATAACCCAGCGCCAGCACAATCGCGCCAAGCACGATCACGCGTTTTGAACCCAGCACTTTATCGCCCAGCCAGCCGCCGATAGCGACGAAGCCATAGACCAGCGCACTGAATGATGAGAACAGGGTGATGGAGTCGGCTTCACTCAGGCCAAGCATTTTGACCAGGTAAACCGCCATGATCCCTTGCAGGCCGTAGTAACCGAAACGTTCCCACAATTCGATGGAGAAGATCAGGTAAAACGCTTTTGGCTGTTTGAAGGCGTTAAGACTCACGCTTTCATTGTTTGGTGTTTTGTTTGCAGTTGACACTCGTACCTCTGTTTATTCCTTCCGGCCGTATGTGGCGGAAACGCATAAGTGGCGCGAAATAAGCACCCTTTGCATTGTTATAAGATGGGATGACGGCAAGTAATGTTCACTATCTTCGTAAATGTGGCAAGGAGTTTGACATATTCTGTTACATTTAACTTATCCGACGTGATTAAACTATGTTCGAAATGTTATGCAGAATTAATGTTTATGTTTTCTAAATAGACAATATGAATATGTTGCACGAATTGTAATCACTACTCTTATAGTGCCATTGTTTTACAGGGAAATACTTAAGTGGTTTATTTGTCTGATTTGGCGTGAATATGTAGTGAATATCTCTGGGGTGTCGTGCTTTATATGGTGGTTTATGAATGGCTTGTTTGCTGCTGAAGACGCAACCAGAACGGCGCACAGTGTAATGTGATCAGTTTCTCGTTTTAACACTAAATTTTCGATTGAAAATAAGATTAATACGACTTATGCCGGTTAGGTGGCGCAGGTATTTACAATTGGCATCACCGGCAGGGGAATATCCTGCCGGAATGAGGGGAGAAAGAATGAAGGTAAACAGGTGAAGAACTACTGATTCAGGGTATCGCCCAGCGTCTGAATCAGACGGTTTGACCAGCTGAACAGCGCCGCAGTCAGCAGAATATCCAGAGATTGTGTTGCCGTATAACCTGCATCAGACAAACTATGCAGCTGGCGTGCATCAAAACGTTCCGGGGTACGGGTCAGGGCGACCACCGTTTCCAGCAAGGCAATCTCTTTTTTGTCTTGCAGATTTTTCGACAGCGTATCAACGGCATCATCGCGGTGATTTTCTGCGAATAATTCGTTAATCAGCAGCTCATTCCCACCCGCTTCAAGATACAAACGTCCGTGGATCCCGGCGCAATACAGGCAACCGTTTAGCTGCGACGTGGCTACGGCAGCCAGTTCACGCCACGCGGCTACCGGCTGCGCACCTGACTGCATAATATTATTAAATACTGCAGAAAATTCGCTCAGCGCGTCGGCGTCATGCACCAGCAATGTATAGAAAGAGGAAGAACGCGCATCTGGCGCGATTAAATCCAGTACATCCTGCTGATGCTGGCTGGCATTTTCCGGTACCACTTCAGGTAAACGCGACGTCCATTGCAACATCGCCAGTGAAAACCCTTTCTGCCCGCAACCTTCCGGCGAAGGAAATCCTGGCAATACGGCGGCGGCGCGACCACGTAAACCATTCAGAACCGCCAGTACGCGTGCCTGATAGCTGACAAAGCCAATCACTTGCGTAAAGGTCACGATATCGCGCGTGCTGAAACCCACGTCATAAAGCTGATGCAGCATCGGTGCAGTAATCAGGGTTGGCTGGGTTGCGAGTAATCGTGCGAACTGGGTAATGTGGGTCTGGCGGATGTTACTTTCACGGGAGGCGTCAGGGCTGGGAAGCGGGGCGAGACGGGCAGCGTAATGGCTACAAAGTGTCTGTACACCGCTGACCTGTGCCACCGTCAGCGCACTACTGAGACGGTCATACAAGGATAATGTTTCGGTACGTGAAACCTGCAGATTGTCAGGAAACAGTACCTCATAACAGGCGCGGGAGGCCCTCAGTAGTCGCTGGCGGTCGTTAAGTAACTGGCGAAGTGTCGGGTCAAGTTGAGCATCAAGGCCCAGCAGAAAGCGATCCTGTACCAACGCAGCGTGCGGATCGAGCGGCAGATGACCATATTGGCTGGATTGTGTTTCATGATACCAGCCGCTGTGCGCGGCCTTGCGTTGTTGTTCCATGAACGGGTCCTTTCTTCAAGCCTGCTACTCAGGCAAATTATCAGACCCTATCGTTGCCGATACTGCTGCCGATATAAAATAATGTTAAGCGATAAATCATATCGAAAAGGAATAGAAGAGGGTGGATTTGCATAATAAAGAAAACGGCATCAGTTTCCTGACACCGTTCAGGGGGTGAATCTGCCCGTTTATTATGCAGAAGGGGCGTTAATTACCGTCACGACGCCAGGCATCAGCAGTCAGCGCTTCGCCAAAGTGACTCGAAATCAACCGTTTGGTGAGGTCATGCAGCGGTGCCGCCAGAACTTCGGCCGTATTTCCGCGTTCCACCACCTCGCCTTCGTGCATCACCAGTACCTGATCGCTGATGTGTTTCATCATGCCCAGATGCTGCGTCACGTAGATGTACGAGATGCCCTGTTTTTCCTGTAATTCGAGCATCATATTGATGATTTGTGAACGCATCGACATATCCAGAGACGCCAGCGCTTCATCAGCCACGATCACTTTGGGTTGCAGGATAAGTGCACGTGCCAGTGCCACGCGCTGCTTCTGACCCGACGCCAGCATATGCGGGTAATAATTGGCGTGATCGGGCAGCATGCCGACCAGCCGCAATGTCTGGTTGATGCGTTGTTCGCGCTGTTGTGCATCCATTTCGCTGTTCAGTCGCAGGGGCGCTTCGAGTAACTGCCCGATACGCTGACGTGGATTAAGTGAGGTGCTCGGGTCCTGAAAAATCATGCGGATTTGCTGGCTGCGGAAACGATAATCACGAAACGTCAGCGGATGATCATCAATCAGAATTTCGCCGTCGCTCGGCTCGACCATGCCGGAAAGCATTTTAGCCAGCGTCGATTTGCCCGAACCATTCTCGCCGATGATCGCCAGCGTTTGTTTTTCGCGCAGGGTAAAGCTGACCGGTTTCACGGCCTCGAGATTCATCTTGCGGAACAGTCCGGTGCGATAACGGAACGTTTTGCTCAGATTACGGACTTCGAGCAGGGTTTCGCCCATTATTGCTCCTCCATGTTCAGCGGGAAGTGGCAGGCATACGCATGGGTTTTCGCCAGACGCAGACGTGGTGTTTCGATGCATTTTTTCTGCGCGTAAGGGCAGCGTGGCCCCAGACGGCAGCCAATCGGCAAATGTTCCAGCGAAGGAATGGCACCTGGCAGCGTATTCAGACGGCTTTTATGTGGCAGTGAGCGGCCAAAATCAGGCATCGCGCGGATGAGCGCCTGCGTATAAGGATGATGCGGCGTGGCCAGCAATTCTTCACACGCTGCGCTTTCAACCGTTTGTCCGCAATACAACACGTTGATACGGTTCGCCCATTTGCTCATCATTTGCAGGTCGTGGCTGATCAATAAAATGGTGGTGTTATTGTTCTGGTTGAGTCGCGCCAGCAGGCGGAAAATCTGCGCCTGCGTCGTCGGCTCCATGGCGTTAGTCGGTTCATCGGCAATCAGCAGACGCGGCTGATTCGCCAGCGCGATGGCGATCATCACTTTCTGGCACTCGCCTTCGGTCAGTTCATACGGATAACTGGCCATAACGTCTTTGTGATCTTTAATGCCGACGCGGTGCAGCAGCTCGATGGCGCGTTTTTTGCGCCACTTCCAGCGCTGATACCAGCGGCCTTTGTAGGTCCAGCCGGGAATGGCCTGAATCAGCTGGCGGCCGATGCTTTCAGAAGGATCCAGACAGGACTGCGGCTCCTGAAAAATCATCGACACATTTTGCCCGACCAGTTTACGTCGCTCGCGTGGCGTCAGTTGCAACAGCTCGATGTTATCAAAGCGCATCCGGTCCGCCGTCACGCGCCAGTTGTCTTTGGTAACGCCACAAATCGCCTTGGCAATCAGGCTTTTACCCGAACCGGATTCGCCCACCAGCCCGCGAATTTCACCGGCGTTGAGCGTCATACTGACGCGATCCACAGCTTTGACCGGGCCATCGGCGGTCATAAATTCAATGGTCAGATTGCGGATATCGAGTAACGGCATTATTCCACTCCCGCATTAATCGCCCGACGCACACCGTCACCCAGCAGGTTGATCAGCAACACGCTGATAAGAATGGCGGCGCCCGGCAGCATGACTGTCCACGGCGCGACATACACCAGCTCCAGCGAATCGCCGAGCATGGCTCCCCATTCCGGTGACGGCAGTTGTGCGCCCAGATCCAGAAAGCCTAACGCGGCGATATCCAGAATCGCCATCGACAGTGCGCGGGTAAATTCCGTTGCCAGCACCGCAACGATATTTGGCAGAACAGCGTAACGCAGAATCTGCCAGGTGGAGGCACCATCGAGTCGTACGGCGACCACATACTCTTTTTCCAGCTCATCATGCACGGCGCTGTAAATCGTGCGCGAAATGCGTGGCAACAGCGCCAGCCAGACGGCCAGCATCGCATGCTCAAGTTTCGGCCCGATAAACGCGACGACGACAATCGCCAGCAGCAGGGAAGGGATAGACAGCAGCGTATCGAAAATATGGTTCAGAATGGCCGATTTCAGGCCACGGCTGATCCCCGCCAGTACGCCGATGATCACACCACATAAAGACGCCGCGAGGGTTATCACCAGTGCGCCGCCAATCGTCGGCGCAGCGCCTGTAAGCATCCGGCTGAGTAAATCGCGGCCAAGATCGTCGGTGCCGAGGAAGAACGACACATTGCCGTAGCGCGACCAGGAGGGCGGCAACAACTGATAACCAAGGAATTGTTGATCGAGCGCGTAAGGCGCTAATAAATGGCCAAATATGCACAGCAATAACAAGCCGAGCACGCCGTAGAAACCGATCATCGACAGTGTGTCGCGATAGAAAATCCCCCACGTATGGCGCAGAGGACTCGGAACCTGTTTTTCGCGGTATACATTATCGAAGGGCATACCATTCCTTATGTTTCAATGGATTCATCAGTGCGCCCAGAATGTCTGAAAGCACGTTAACCACAATTACCAGCGAGCCAACGACCATCACACCGGCTGAAATCGCCGCGTAATCCTGCTGACGGATAGCGTTAATCAGCCATCGCCCGATGCCTGGCCAGTTAAAGACCACCTCAGTAATCATCGCCAGCGTCAGCATGGTCGAAAATTGCAGGCCGAGCTTGGGAATAATCGGCGGCAGCGCGTTGTGTAATACATGGCGACGGATAATCGTAAAGCGTGATAAACCGCGCGTTGCGGCGGCTTTCACATAGTTTTTCTCCAGCACATCGTCGGTGGAAATGCGCATCAGGCGGATCACTTCGGTCGTCGGCGCCACGGCCAGCGCGGCGATCGGTAAAATCATATGGCGGATAGCGCTCATGATCATCTCATGGCGGTATGGCGAATCAGAAAGCCACGCATCAACCAGCGTCAGGCCGGTGACACTTTTCAACTGATAGAGTAAATCCAGGCGACCGGAAACCGGCAGCCAGCCCAGTTGCAGCGAGAAGAACAGCATCAGCAGTACCGCCAGCCAGAACACCGGAATGGAAAAGCCGAGCAGGGCGATGCTGCTGATGGCGACATCCGGCCATTTTCCACGCATCACTCCCGCCAGAATGCCCAGCGGGATCCCGACGACTAATGCCAGCGCAAAGGCCAGCACGCACAATTCCATCGTGGCCGGGAAAACCGCTTTCAACTGATAAGAGATGCCTTCGCCATTGATACTCGACACACCGAAATCAAACTGGCAAAGACCCGCAAAATAGAAGTGGTAGGCGTCCCACAAGGACGCGCCGCGCAGTGGCGCATTCGGCGTGAAATAGCTCAGGCTGAACGCCACAAGGCTCAGGAAGAACAGGGTCACCAGCAGCAGCAAAATGCGGCGTAACGTAAAGATAATCATGGAACTTTCCTTCCTTCATTATCACGACTTTTTTCATCATCACGGAAGACGCCAGCAAACGAGGAGTTGCCAAACGGGCTCAGTACCAGCCCTTTGATGTCGTAACGGTAAGCCTGAAGACGCAGGGAAGACGCCAGTGGCAACACCGGCAGTTCCTGCTCAAGGATTTTTTGCGCCCGCTGATAAAACTCAATACGCTGGGAAAGTTGCTGTGACAACAGCCCCTGACGCAGCAATTCATCAAATTCCGGGTTACACCAGTGAGCATAGTTGGTCTGCGAATGAATCGCTGCACAACTGAGCATAGGGCGGAAGAAACTGTCCGGGTCATTACTGTCCGTTGACCAGCCAGACAGCGTCAGGTCGTGATTCATTTCCATCAGCTTGGCTTCCTGGAAACGTCCCTCGACCGGGACAATGGTGACTTTAATCCCTACCTGTCCCAAATCGGCCTGGATCAGTTCGGCGGTTTTCAGCGGGCTGGGGTTAAAGGACTGCGACGCCGTCGGTACCCATAAATGCAGATTAAGCTTTTCCTGCCCGAGGTCTTTCAGGATTTGCTTCGCTTTATCCGGATTGTATTCCGTTACCTGCGCGTTGCTGTCATAAGCCCAGGACGCACGCGGCAAAATAGACGCAGCGGTTTCAGCGGTGCCGTAATAAATCGACTGCATCAGGCGCTGATTGTTGATCGACAGCGCCACAGCCTGACGGATACGCGGATCATTGAGCGGGGCTTTGTTGGTATTGAAAGCCAGGTAGGCAACGTTCATCCCCGGGCGCAGGGAAAGACGCAAGCGCGGATCCTCACGTAGTATGGACAGCTGACTGGCCGCCGGATACGCCAGCACATCACATTCACCGGTCAGCAATTTCGACAAACGCCCGGTGCCGCCAACGCCCATATCAATCACCACCTGTGCCATACGCGGTGTGCCTTTCCAGTACTGTCCGTTGCGCGCCAGCCGCACATATTGCCCGGTACGGTATTCACCAAGCTGGAACGGGCCAGTGCCTACCGGCTGGCGATCAATCTCTTCTTCGTTGCCGGATTTGATGAGATTCGCGGCATATTCAGCCGAAAGCACCGGTGCATAGTGCGTGGCAAGATGCCAGAGAAAAGAAGCGTCAGGATTATTGAGGCGAAACTCAACGGTATAGTCGTCCAGTTTTTTGATGCTTTTCACCGCATGGGCAAACTGCAGGCTGTCGAAATACGGATATTCTTCACCGTTTACAGCGTGGTAGTGATTATTCGGGTCGATGATGCGCTGGAAGCTGAACACCACATCGTCAGCGTTCATCTTGCGCGACGGTGAAAACCAGCCGGTTTTCTGGAAAGGCACATCTTTGCGCAGATGGAAACGGTAGGTTGCGCCATCATCCAGCACTTCCCAGCTTTGTGCCAGTTCGGGGATCAGGCGATAGGTATAAGGGTCGACATCCAGCAGGCGGTCATATAACTGTGCGGCCAGCGTATCAATGATCAGCCCGCTGCTGGCTTTCTGCGGGTTAAAGGTATTGACCATGCCGTTAACACAATAGACAAAGCCGCTCTGGCGAATATCGTTCACCGGCGCACTGACGACTGTCGGGCTGGCGTGTGTTGGAGCAGTCTCAGCAAAAACTGCCGTGGACAAGCCACTCAGTAAAATCATCCACAAAGTTAGACGACGCATAAAGGCTTCAAAGTTAAGGTGCAATAGCTTAAGTGTACCGTACTCTGCGAGGTACCCCAATCCATTGAGCAAATCAGCGTGCGGGACTGCGGCACTTCGCGCAAAAACCGTTCGTTTTCCGGCAAAAAAAGAGCATGTGTCAATAAAACCCTTGAAATTGGATTGCTATTTTTATGTTATATTATAACAATAATCGCAGGCGAAGTATTCCTGCACTGTCCTGAGATATGAGGTTAATGATGTCCTTACTCCCTGTTACCGTGCTGTCCGGTTTTCTTGGCGCAGGTAAAACTACCGTTCTCAACCATATTCTGAACAACCGTCAGGGATTACGCGTGGCGGTGATCGTCAATGATATGAGCGAGGTGAATATTGACGCCGCACTGGTCGCCAGTGAAATCACGCTCGACCGTCAGCAGGAAAAACTGGTGGAAATGAGCAACGGTTGCATCTGTTGCACGTTGCGGGAAGATTTGCTGATTTCCGTGCGTGAGCTGGCACAGGCCGGACGTTTTGATTATCTGCTGATTGAATCGAGTGGTATTTCAGAACCGCTGCCGGTGGCGGAAACCTTCACTTTCGAAGATGAAAACGGTGAAAGTCTGTCGCAGTTCGCACGACTGGATACGCTGGTGACCGTGGTCGATGGCGTCAACTTTATGCAGCAATATCAGGAAGCGCGCAGTGTGCAGGAGGCTGGTGAAAGTCTGGGCGAGGACGATGCGCGTAGCGTGACGGATTTGCTGATCGACCAGATAGAATTCTGCAACGTGCTGCTGGTGAGCAAAACCGATCTTCTCGACAGCCTGCAACAGCGGGAAGTGATTGCATTGCTGAAAAGCCTCAATCCCGATGCGCACATTATACCGATTTCCCCCGGCAGCCTGCCGCTTGAAGCCGTGCTTAATACGCACCGGTTTGATTTCGCCAAAGCACAGCAGGCGCCGGGCTGGCTGAAAGAGTTACGCGGTGAACACACACCGGAAACCGAAGAGTACGGCATCAGCAGTTTTGTCTACACCGCACGCAGGCCGTTTGATCCGGATAAGTTTTACCGCGTGGTGCACGGCGACTGGGGGGGCGGTACCTTACTGCGTTCCAAAGGCTTCTTCTGGCTGGCGTCGCGTCCGCGCTTTGCCGGGCAGTGGAGTCAGGCGGGCGGCATAGCGCATTATGGCATGGCGGGTATTTTCTGGCGTTCGCTGCCTGAAAGCGACTGGCCGCAGGACGAGGAGACCCGTGAACACATTATGGAGAAATGGGTTGAGCCGTTTGGCGATATGCGCCAGGAACTGGTGTTTATCGGCCAGCACCTGAATAAAGAAGAGATTATCCGGCAGTTGGATGCGTGCCTGTTAAGCGAAGAGCAGATGGCAGAAGGCATCGAACACTGGGTCAACATGGCCGATCCGTTCCCCGAATGGTAGTCCTTAGTGACCTTAAGGTGTTCATAAAGTAGCCATAATATCAGTGTGGTAATGAGAAATATTCTCAACAAAGTGCTTTACAGACGATACTGAGAACTATTATCATTCTTTTCACCGGACGAGAGACGACCCGCCAGGGACGTTAATCGCGAGGTACGACATTGCTCACATTGCTTCCAGTATTACTTAGCCAGCTCGGGTGCTGGCTTTTTTTTGCCTGTTATTCAGCCCCTTCCTGCGAATTGACCTGAATTGCGTGTTTCTTCAACATTCCGCGCAACTGATGATAAGTCACGTTCAGCAACTCTGCGGCTTTACGCTGATTAAAGCGTGCCTGCCGTAAAGCCTGCTCAATCAGATTTTTTTCCTGTCTGGTCACCCATTGCTTAAGATCCAGCGGTAACGTCGGCAGCGTGTCGTGTGGACTGACGTCAGCCGTTTCCTCGGTGGCAGTGCGCTGCGCAAACGGGTTCAGGATAATATTATCGAGCGGAAAATCGCTGGTACCATGGCGGTACATCGAGCGTTCGACGACGTTTTTCAGCTCGCGGATATTGCCCGGCCAGCGGTAGGCCATCAGCGTCTGACGCGCATAGTCGGTAAAGCCGGGGAATAACGGGAGAGACAGTTCGCGGCACATCTGAATGGCGAAATGTTCCGCCAGCAACATGATGTCCTGCTGGCGTTCACGCAGCGGCGGCAGTTGCACCACATCAAACGCCAGCCGGTCCAGCAGGTCGGCGCGAAATTTTCCTTCAGCGGCCAGCACCGGTAAATCATCGTTGGTCGCACACACCAGCCGGACATCCACCTGTAACGGCTGGCTGCCGCCGACGCGCTCCAGATGACCGTACTCAATCACGCGCAGCAGTTTTTCCTGCACTAGCATGGGCGCTGTCGCCAGCTCATCGAGAAATAACGTGCCGCCATCCGCACGTTCAAAGCGTCCGAGATGACGTTTCTGTGCGCCGGTAAACGCGCCAGCTTCATGGCCGAACAACTCGGAATCCAGCAGGTTTTCATTGAGCGCCGCACAGTTGAGCGAAATGAACGGCCCCTGCCAGCGGGGCGACAGATAATGCAGACGATGCGCAATCAGTTCCTTTCCGCTGCCGCGTTCGCCGGTGACCAGAACCGGCTTATTCAGCTTCGCCAGTTGTGAGACCTGTTCCAGCACTTCGATGAAGGCGTTGGCTTCACCGAGTAAATTGTCTGTGTTATCCGTCATTTGGCTTTCCTTGTGTGGTGAAACACACTAACACTTAGTGAAAATAATCATCTCGAAAAATAAGCATAGCAGAGACAAAAGTAAAAAATTCAATTTATTCATGCAGATAATGATTTTAAAAAGTTGGCACGGATCCTGATATAGGTTTATCGCCGCAGTGAAAAATTTTCCTGCGGATTTAACCGGTAATCATTTGGCCGGAAACCAACAGAAACAAAGAGGAATTTCGATTATGGGTATTTTTTCTCGCTTCGCTGACATCATTAACGCCAACATCAACACCTTGCTGGATAAAGCAGAAGATCCGCAAAAACTGGTTCGTCTGATGATTCAGGAAATGGAAGACACGCTGGTGGAACTGCGTTCTACCTCCGCCCGTGCGCTGGCAGAAAAGAAACAACTGATCCGTCGTATCGATCAGGGTGAATCCCAGCAGAGTGAATGGCAGGACAAAGCCGAACTGGCGTTGCGTAAAGATAAAGACGATCTGGCCCGTGCGGCGCTGATCGAAAAGCAAAAGCTGTCCGAGCTGGTGACCACGCTGAAAAACGAAGTGAACGTGGTAGAAGAAACGCTGGATCGCATGAAGTCAGAAATTGGTGAGCTGGAAAGCAAACTGACCGAAACCCGTGCGCGTCAGCAGGCGCTGACCTTACGTCATCAGGCCGCAGCGTCCTCGCGTGACGTCCGCCGTCAGCTCGACAGCGGTAAAATTGATGAAGCGATGGCGCGTTTCGAGCAGTTCGAACGCCGCATCGATCATATGGAAGCGGAAGCAGAAAGCGTCAGCATTGGTAAAAAGAAATCGCTGGATCAGCAATTTGCCGAACTGAAAGCCGACGATGAAATCAGCGCACAAATTGCTGCGCTGAAAGCTAAAATGAACGGCAATCAGGACGCATAATGTTTGCCATTAAACCTGCCTGTTCGCAGGCAGGTTGTTGCAGGATTAACGCCGTAACCGGTAATAAATAAGACTCATAAGGAGAGACAATGAGCTTCCTGTTTTTAGCTATTCCGCTGACTATTTTCGTTTTATTCGTGGCGCCCGTCTGGTTGTGGCTTCACTACAGCAATCGCCAGCAAAATGGCAGTCAGCTCAGTCAGCATGAGATACAAAATCTCACCAGTCTGACTCATGAAGCGCAACGTATGCGCGAACGTATTCAGGCACTGGAAGAAATTCTTGATGCCGAACACCCGGGCTGGAGGCAATCATAATGGCGACCCGTCTGTCTGAGAAAAAACTCTACCGCGTGCCGGAAGAGGGCGTAATAAAAGGCGTTCTGGCCGGGCTGTCGCACTATCTGGGCGTGCCGGTAAAATTGCTGCGGATTATGGCCGTGCTGTCGATTTTCTTTGGTTTGTTCATGTTCACTGTCGTGGCGTACATCATTCTCAGCTACGTGCTTGACCCTGTTCCGGCCAGTGAATATGACGATGAAACTGCGCCATCGCCGCGTAACTTGCTGGAAGAAGCCGACCGCGAACTGAAAGCCAGCGAGCAGCGTTTACGCCAGGTCGAACGCTATGTCACCTCTGAAACCTTCGGCGTACGCAGCCGGTTCCGCCAGCTTTAATTCTTTATTCACCGCTTTGCCTCTGGCCGCCGGACGTTGCTCCGGCTGCTGTTTTCCTTCTCATCTCCCGCTTAAGGAATCTTTATGACCCGTTACCTGAATTCCTCGCTGCCGGGTAAGCGCAGCCTGTTTTCGAAAATTTTCAGCGTGATCATTACGCTGGCGCTGACCTTTGGCCCTGCCGGGCTGGCAGCGCGTGTGTTGGGCGTGGTGGGAAAAGGGCCAATGAGGTATGTTTTAGCACTATTATTAGAACCATTATTCAAACGTATTTTGACCGCGCTGTTTGGGCGCTACGCCAGGGAGAGCAATGAAAAGACTACAAAATGAGTTTAATTCACTGATCAATCGCGGCATGGACAGACATCTGCGGCTGGCTGTCACCGGTTTAAGCCGCAGCGGAAAAACCGCTTTCATCACCGCCTTCGTTAACCAGCTTTTACATATGCACAGCGGCGCACGTTTACCGCTGTTTTCGGCTGCCCGCGAGGAGCGTCTGCTTGGCGTGAAACGCGTCCCCCAGCGTGATCTGGGTGTGTCGCGCTTTGCCTATGACGAAGGTCTGGCGGCACTCTACGGCACGCCGCCCGCATGGCCGACGCCGACCCGTGGCGTCAGCGAAATCCGTCTGGCACTGCGTTACCGATCCAACGATTCCCTGCTGCGTCACTTCAAAGACACCTCCACGTTATATCTGGAGATCGTCGATTATCCCGGCGAATGGCTGCTGGATTTGCCAATGCTGGAGCAAAACTATCTCGACTGGTCGCGCCAGATGGCGGGGCTGTTGCAGGGCGATCGTGCAGAATGGGCGAAGCCGTGGCTGACGCTGTGTGAACAATGTGATCCGCTGGCCCCGGCGGATGAAAATCTGCTGGGCGCGATTGCGCAGGCCTACACCGATTATCTGGTGCGCTGCAAAACCGAAGGTTTGCACTTTATCCAGCCGGGGCGTTTTGTTCTGCCGGGAGATATGGCCGGTGCGCCTGCGCTGCAATTTTTCCCGTGGCCGGAGCTGAACCGCTATTCCGATGCGCAACTGGCGCAGGCGGATAAAAACAGCAATCTGGGTATGCTGCGTGCGCGTTTCGACTATTACTGCCAGCACATCGTGAAAGGTTTTTACAAAGATCACTTTGTGAAATTTGACCGCCAGATTGTGCTGGTCGATTGTCTGCAGCCGCTCAACAGCGGACCGCAGGCGTTCAACGATATGCGCCTGGCGCTGACGCAGCTGATGCAAAGCTTTCACTATGGCAAGCGCACACTGTTCCGCCGTCTGTTTAATCCGTGCATCGACAAACTGATGTTCGCCGCCACTAAAGCCGACCATATTACCGGCGATCAGCACGCTAATCTGGTGTCGCTGTTACAGCAACTGGTGCAGGAAGCCTGGCAGAATGCGGCGTTCGAAGGCATCAGTATGGATTGCGCCGGGCTGGCTTCGGTGCAGGCGACGGAAACCGGCATGGTGGAATATCAGGGGCAAAGTCTGCCCGCGCTGAAAGGTCACCGGTTACAGGATGGCGCGCCGCTGACCGTGTTCCCCGGCGAAGTGCCGGCGCGTCTGCCGGGACATGCGTTCTGGCAAAAACAGGGATTCCATTTTGATGAGTTTCGTCCGCGTGAAATGAGCGTGGACACGCCGTTGCCGCACATCCGTCTGGATGCGGTGATGGAGTTTTTACTGGGAGATAAAATGCGATGAGCGAACCGATTAAACCGCGTATCGATTTTGAAACGGAATTAAAAGCCCCGGCTGAACCGGTGATCAAACCGGCGCTGGCGTTTGACGAACAAATTTCAGAGCGCTTTATTGCGGTATCCACCGAAGCAGACGAACAGCAGGAAGAGGGCGAGGCCGAAGCAGTGCTCAACCGTGCGCTGAAACCGCGTCGCAGTTTGTGGGGCAAAATTGTGCGCCTCGGCGTGGCGGTGCTGGGCATCAGCGTGGTAGCACAGGGCGTGCAATGGGTACACGAAGCGTGGATCCAGCAGGACTGGGTGGCGCTTGGTGCCTGCACCGCAGGCGGGCTGATTATTGTCGCCGGTGTCGGTTCCGTCGCGACCGAATGGCGACGCTTGTACCGCCTGCGTCAGCGCGCCGACGAGCGCGATACGGCACGCGAATTAATGCACAGTCATGGATTAGGGCAGGGACGTGTATTCTGCGAAAAACTGGCGGCGCAGGCCGGGCTGGATAACAGCCATCCGGCGCTGCAACGCTGGCAGGCTTCACTGCATGAAACCCAGAATGACCGGGAAGTGGTTGAACTGTATGCCCGTCTGGTTCAGCCGGTTCTCGATGCGCAGGCACGGCGTGAAATCAGTCATTCAGCAGCCGAATCCGCGCTGATGATCGCTGTCAGCCCGCTGGCGCTGGTGGATATGGCCTTCATCGCCTGGCGCAACCTGCGGCTGGTTAACCGTATCGCGGTGCTGTACGGCATCGAACTTGGCTATTACAGCCGTATTCGTTTGTTCCGTCTGGTGCTGCTGAACATGGCATTCGCCGGTGCATCCGAACTGGTGCGTGAAGTGGGCATGGACTGGATGTCACAGGATCTTGCTGCCCGCCTTTCAGCCCGTGCGGCACAAGGCATCGGTGCCGGCTTGCTGACTGCGCGTCTGGGCATCAAAACCATGGAACTCTGCCGTCCGCTGCCGTGGCTGGAAGGCGATAAACCTAAACTCGGTGATTTTCGCCGTGAGCTTGTCGGCAAGCTGAAAAATAGCATGGTGAAAAGCGATAAAGTAAAGGCGGATATTTGACGAAAATGTACCGGGATTATGACTGTGGTGTTTGTCACAAGTCATAATTCCCGGATCAAAATCGGATGTTCAGTTAACAATTATTTATCCGACCAGCCGTATAATTCTTCCGGTAATCCTTTCGGGAAACAAGTTTACCAGCTTTAGATTCGAGAACAGATATTCGTTCTATTTCATATTCGGTCATCCAACCATCCCAAAACTCAGAAATACCTCTATTAATATTGCTCATAGCATGACCGATATCGAATGCCTTAATATCACCATGAGTTCGCAGAATATAAGCCCTAATATAACGATCTTTCAATGGCCTGAGATTAGGCATAACACGTGTTTCCCATACCACATCGGCTTGTTGCCATTGAGGGAGTTTGCGGGCATTGAGAGGCATCTCCCGTTTATATCTTGCCAGGGCTTCTTCATGGGCATCGATATAGGCAATGATGGCATCACGGGTTTCGCCATAATGTTCTGCTGAGATAAATTTTTCTAAAAAATAACATTCCTGCGGATGTAAAATTCCCATTATTCTTTTCCTTTGAATTAATCCGTCACTTCCTTATGAAAAACAGTAACCGGTTTAAATCAAAACCGGTTACTCGCCCAAAAGTCATTCAGCTGTTTATAAAAACGCTGCCCTTATCATCCCGCTCCAGCAGTGACCATAGCGTACGATGAAACTTGCCTTCTTTATCTTCATATTCCGGCAGGGTTTGTCCGTGTTTCACATGAACATAACGCAAACTGCCGTCGATAAAGGTACCCCAGCGGCCGGTGTGCGGGCTGGTTTCGCCGCTGTAAGCTGTGATACGCGCAGGTTCAGCATCTTCGTCCGGCAATAATTCAGGGATGGGTAATTTATCGCTGGCTGCGTCAAAGCGGGCATACCATTTCATGGAGGATTCTTTATTAAACTGATGGTTATCCTCCATTGAATAAAAGTGCAGACTGTTATGACCATCCTGACGTATCGGGCGGATAATTTGATTCACCTTGACTAAAAGTGAAGGTAAGCCTTCGTCATTAATTTCTCCGAGTCCCGGAGGCTGTTGACCGGCTTGTAAAATCAGCCCCTGATTGTAGGACAAGATAGCGATTTCAGGGGTGTCTGCTACCATTCTGTTAACAAAGGGTCTCCCTCCCAGCTTGTCAACCCATTGATTCCCCAGGATCGTGTACCAGCAAGCTCCTTTAATACCTTCAACTGCATCTCCGCCTTCAAGCATACCAATCGAATCTACCATGACACCGGAGAATCGTTGTGCCAGGGAATACTCATAAGGGAACATGCGATGAAACTCGCGAGGAAGGGAGAAAGATATTCCTGCATAACCGCTTTCAACCTCGAATTCGTTACAAAGCCAGAGCAGCCAGTCTTGATAGCGCAGTGAACCATCCTCTTCTTTCAAAAGACTCAAAGGAAAGGTTAGTTTGATAACAGAACGATTATTGTCATTATGAAAAATACGCTTACCCATAATTGATATCGCGTAGTCAGGAGCGAGGTAATCTTCCGTGGAACATGTCAGATACCAGTCAAAAATTTCCTCTGGTGAAGAGTCAATAATCTCCTGTCTCTTTTTGACATAGTTTTTTTCAGTTATTCCAACCCAGCGGCCATTCATTTGTTTCTTCAAAAAAACGCCAAACTCATTATAAAAACGATCTACACATCCGACCATTTTTTGACGCACTTCAGGTGTATGCCCATTGCGAAAAAATACCGTAATGATCAATCCCAGTCCCACCGCCGGGCGTCCATCCTGATAATTGACGGTGGCATCTGCCAGCCAGCGTTCGATATAATTTAAGTCCATTTTAGTTTCCTTATTATTGTGCTGCGACCGCTGCTGTGCCGGCACCCACGGCCAGTACGGAGACCAGCGATTCCCATGCCATAATGGCCAGCCTGATAATCAGTAAAAATGCCGCTACCAGGGCTTCCGGTATGCCTAGCGTTACCACCACCGCACCGATGCCGATGGCAACCAAAATCACCCCCACCGTTTTAGCAACGCTGGTCAGCACCTGTACCCAGTCAATTTGTTTCAGGGTTTCCAGCGTCAGGTCAGTGGCTTTTTGAATGCCCGCCCAGGCGGCTCTGAGTTGTTCATCCGTCCAGAAGGAGAGCTTTTTACCTGTTTTACTTACCCACTGCCAGGTGCCCTCCGCCCGGATGTGAAGCCATGTGCCGCTGTCATTCAGCCAGCCGCCGGTGTATCTGAACATCGCCTGCACCTCCGCCGATAACGCGTCCCATCCTTCGGCAATGCCGTCCATCATGCCTTCACTCAGGTCAGCCACCATACCTTCCGCCGCATGTGTCCAGGGTTCAATGCGTGCAGGCTGCGGCGCACCCGGCGGGCGGGGCAGGAAAATGGGGGGATAAAAGAACATGGGCCAGTATTTGCTGGCGGCTTTACCTGCCACATTAAAGACGTGGTCGGCTTGTTTACCTTCATCGGGGCGACAATCGTGAATTTCTAAAATTGTAAATCGCTCCCTGTCCATGCCAACTATCAACATATAGTCTTCATACTGTCCGCTCCCAAATTTATCCTCAGGGAACTTCACTTCCACCAACCGCTCCAGATTATCCGCATGCATAATGCCTTCACTGTCCGGTCCCGCCAGCCCCGGCCAGCGGTCCTGTTTATTTTTGACAATAATGATATCCGGGCGGCGGTAAATGCCCTTACCTGCTTCAGGGAACGGGTTGAGAGTATGACGCCTTGTTTCCTTCTCCGCTTTCAGCAATGTACTACTCAGATAAGGTCTGGGTGGCGTGGTGCGGATATCAAACGGGACTTCCGCTTTGTAATACCAGTGGTAGTTGCGGGCAATCTCATCCACGCGGATAAGGCCGCTCATCATCAATTGTTTCAGGCTGATGTTATACAGGCGGCCATTATGGCGGGTCGCAGCGGTCAGCCGGGGAAAACGCATGGCGTATTCGACTTTCAGATGCAGATACTGGCGGCTTTGTTCATTGGGTAAACGTGCCTGTTTCTCCTGCATATCCACCGTGGTTGTTGTGCATTCATAAGGTGCGTTACCACCGGACGGGGTTTCAGGTGCCTGGGGTATATTCACTGTGCTTCCTCCCTGAGTTCAGTTTCCATTTCCAGCGGATCAACCTGACCGATGTAGTAGAGTGTTTCGGTTTGTTGAGGTTTTTGCGTCACGACGTGCAGTTCTACCTCTTCCTGTTTTGAAGAGTAAAACGGCATCGTTTTCCCTTCCCGGTCGGTATAGCCCGTCAGCTTTTTACCCTGCGCACTTTGCAGGCGATAGGGGACGTTGACCAGCGGATCGCCTTCCTTATCCACCAGCTGATAGAGCGCCGAATAGGTAAAGCCCTGTCTCATATCGGGCATTTTCAGTCGCACCGGGTTCGCCACCGTCAGCACCGTGTGCGGCGTTTTCCTGAAATATTCACCGGCCGTGCCGTACTCAATTTTGCCGTCCTGCAGGATGAGATAACTGCCGCCGCCTATCAGCGTGATGCGCTTTTTCGCGCTGAACAGGATGTCGCCGTCCACCGCCGTGAGGCTCACTTTTTTGCCCGCCGCAAGCGCCAGCCGGTTGTTCTGCGCCTGAACGTCGACCC